>CBINIO010000529.1:0-3337 GCA_966250725.1 uncultured Chitinophaga sp. | reverse complement strand
TTTTTTCGCCCTGCGCGCCGCGATGTATTCGTTGTTGAGCTGGTTATATGCATCAGACAAAGGTTTCAGCTTGTCCATCACCGGTTTGCGCATTTCGTTCAGCACCGCCATGTCCTCCTGCGGGCCGGAACCTTTCAGGCTGGCGTCGCGGAGGGCGCCCTTTTTTGCGGTCAGCGTCATCTTGCCCGGTTCGATAAACAGGGTGACGTAATCGTTGTTGTAAGGCATGCGCGAAGGGCTCTCCAGCGCAAAGTAGCTCGCGGCCGGCCCGTCGAGCTCGCCGGAGATCGTAAAGCGGCCGTTCTGCAGCCTTGCGCTGTCCGTGCGGCGCCCGCCGTCGTCGCCGGTATAGCTGAGGTATACGAATCCCTCGGGTTGGCCTTCCACCGTGCCGTTGATAGTGAAAGACTGTGCCTGCGTGCCCGTTATCGCCAGGCTGGCTGCGATCAGCGTCAGTATTTGTTTCATGATGCGGTTGGTTGTTTTGATAGATGCAATCAGTTTAAAAGTTCTGCCAGCTTCTTGTGCAGCGCCGTGCCGCGGAGGTCTTTGGCAATGATGATCCCTTCGGGGCTTACAAGAAAGGTGGAAGGGATCGCCTGGATGCCGTATTCCTGCGCCACCGTGTTTCTGAAGCCTTTCAGGTCGGACAGCTGGATCCAGGGCATGCCGTCCTCGGCGATCGCCTTTTTCCATTTCTCGCCGTCGTCGTCGAGCGAAACGCCCACCACCGTGAAGTTCTTGTCTTTATATGTGTTGAAGGCCTTGAGGACGTTCGGGTTCTCCGCGCGGCAGGGCCCGCACCAGCTGGCCCAGAAATCGAGCAGCACGTATTTGCCTTTGAAGTCGGACAGTTTCACGGGTTTGCCGTTCACATCCGGTTGTGTGAAATCGATCATCGGTTCGCCCACGGCGCTTTTCTTCAGCACGGCGATGCGTTTTGCCAGGCGGGCGCCGGTGCCTGTTTTTTGCGCGGCGGGGTCCAGCAGCTGGTAGAGGCTGTCGAGCGTTTTGTATTCGCCCATCACCGCCATGTCCGCCAGCAGCGATACGCTCACAGGGCTTTTGGGATGGTCTGCGATGTATCGCTTCGTTATGCCCCGGCGCTGTGTGCGCAGCTCCTTTGCCCTGGCTTCCAGCGCGGCCATGGCGGAATCGTTGTCCTTTATCTCGTTATAGTGGGCGTACAGCTTCTCTTCCTGGTCTGTGACGGGTTTCAGCGATTTGCGGTACGCCATGTATTCGTCATGACTGGCGGAACCGGTGATGCGGAGGTCCGTCAGCGAATCGGCATGACCGGCGATGCGGATGTCCGACTGTTCGAGAAACAGCTCCACGTACCGCATCGGGAACATCAGGTATGCTTTCTGCGGTTCGGCCACGTCGCCGGTCCAGCTGAACTTGCCGTCCGTCACGCGTATCGTGTCCCTGCGCGCGGAATCGGCGACGGCTACCGAAAGATAAACAACGGAATCCCTGAGGCCGGTGATCTCGGCCGTAATGGTCGCTTTGGGCTTATTGGCGGGGCCGCAGGCGTACAATGCGGCGGCGAACAAGCATGGAAGGGTAAGTTTTTTCATATTGTATGTCGATTGCTTTTGAATGGCTTAGTTTTTAGGCAGGTCCAGCACCACTTTCGGATCGGTGGGCTCGATGGTGAATGCGGCGCCGTTGAAATCGGCGGCGGTCCGCGTCATGGGCAGGCCATTGCGGAAATAATCGAAGCTGTTATGCCCTTCGAATGCCAGCTCGATCCTTCTTTCCTTCAATACCGCGGTTATCACGTCCTGCGCGGCCAGGTTGTCCACATCGGCGGCGGGCAGTCCTGCGCGGGTATGGACGGCCTTCAGGTCCTCTTTCGCCTGCGCGGTATTGCCCAGCTTGGCATATGCCTCGGCGCGGTTGAGGTACATTTCGGCCAGCCGCGAATAAATGTATGGCGCGCGGGTCAGCCAGGCTTCCGGCATCACGAGGTACTTGGTGGTTTCCACGAAGTTGGAATTAGGATTGAGCTGGATGAAATTATTCCGCAGGTCGCCCGCCGCCAAAAGGCTTTTAAATTCGGACGAGGGCAGGAACGTGGCGCCCACGCCATAGATCGGGTCGAAGTGGTACATCGCCCCGATGGAGCTGCCGCGGGTGGAATTGTCGTAAGCGAAAATGATCTCCTTGTTGGATGCGCCGTTGGCGCGGCCGTTTTCCCCGAATTCGTCGCTGGCGAACATTTTCACGTAGGCGTCTCCCTGCAGCAGCTCGTATTTCCCGCCGGTGTGGCTGATCACGCTGTCCGCATATTTGATCGCGAGCTGGTTGGCGTCCGTATCAGGACTGGCGACGCTGCCGCCCATGTACAGGTACACGCGGGAAAGCAGCGCCCAGGCTGCGGGCGTGCTGGCGAACCCGTTATTTTTGGCGACGGGCGCCTTCATGAGCTGCGAGGCCGCCGCGAGGTCGGTTAAAATGAGATCGTACGTTTGCTGAACGGTGCTTCTTTCCGGGATGTCCTTGATATCGCTGCTGGTCTTCAGCACCAGGCCAGGGCTTTGCTCGGGCGATTGGTAATACGGTTTGCCGTATACGCGCACGAGGTTAAAATAGAGGAGCGCGCGCAGGAAATGATTTTCTCCTTTCGCATACCGGAACCGGTTTTTCTCGGCCTCCGTCAGCGAGGCGTACGAAGTTTTCTCCAGGTCCGCGATCCCTTCCAGCGTAGTGTTGATGCTCACGATGACCTGGTACGACTGGCGGTAGAAATCGGCGCTGTTGCCCTGTGTGGGGCTGCTGCTGTTGCGGAAAAAATAGGCGTCGGTTTCTTTGGACGGCGGTCCCCAGTTCTGCAGCGTCACGTTGTTGCCGCGGCTTTCCGCGAAATCGTGCATGGGCACGTCGTAATTGTTGAACCCGCTGCGCTGCATGAGCACGTAATTGCCGATGGTCGTTTCTTCGATCCCCGCCAGCGAAGCCAGTTCGCCTTCCTTGTCGATCTTCGTCAGGGGCCGCACGCTGTCGATCTGCTTGTTGCAGGAAACCGCGATCAGGCCGGTTATGAGGAGTGTTGTGATGTTTTTCATGTTCAAAAGTTGATGCCCTAAAAATTAAAATCCAAGTTGCAGCCCGAATACGAACCTCCGGGGAATGCCGATCCCCGAACCGATGGAACCGCCGAAATCCTGCGCCTCTCCTACGGATGGGCCTTCGGGGTCGGAGGAAATGATGTCTTTGGAATACAGCGTGTACAGGTTATCGCCGCTCACGTAAAAGCTGGCTTGCGAGAGCCGCAGCTTGCGCAGCATGGAAGGCGGCAGGTCGTACCCCAGCCGTACGCTGCGCAGGCGGG
>CBINIO010000528.1:0-3340 GCA_966250725.1 uncultured Chitinophaga sp. | reverse complement strand
CGCCGTCGGCACCAAGGACGACATCGCGGGTTCGCCGCATGATCTCGCCGATCTCTTCATAGGTATACCCTTCGTAATCTTTCAGCACGATGAGGGACCGCTGTACGTCGCTGAGGCGTTTGAGCGCCTTTTCGATAATGGCCCTGGCATTGTGCACTTGCTGTTCCGTCACCTTCGCCTCTTCCCTGAACTCCTCCACCAGCGACACTCTTTTCACCTTCCGCACATGATCGATCATATTATGGTACGCCACGGTAAACAGGTAACTCTTGGCCTTCTCGAAAGGCACATCATTACAATGTTTCCATAATATTTCAAACGCATTCTGTACCACATCCCTGGCGTCTTCCGCGTGCTCCAGGTTTTTGACAATGAAACGGAAGAGATTATCGCTATACAGATCCACGCATTTGTTGTACTCCTTTTCCGTCATCCGGCGATAGGTTCTTTAGAGTGCTAATTTCCGACAAATTGTTGAATAGCGCCGCCTTTCCCTTCGGAGGGGGACCGGACCGGCCGGTATATCACCAGTTTCATGACAGAAATCGCACCATACGCCGCGCCTCCATAATGCCCCGCTCAGCAACAGCCAGGGCACCGGCGCGCTCAGGCGGCCCGCCGACGGCATTTCCGGCGCCGGCAGGTTTTGGGCCGGGATCGGAAAGGCGGTCGTCACAAACCACCGGATGCAGGGGCGAACAGTACTTTCGTCATAATCTACCGTCTATGATAATTGTATGACGCAAACCGGCAAACAAATGTTACACCTCCGTCAAACTTTTTGTCCTTCCGGCGATTACCCGCCGCATCCTCTGCAAAGCTCGATACATTTATTCCCCTAACTTTGTTAGAGACAGACAAAAACACGCAACATCATGAACCAAAATTTCATCAAACGTTTACAACTCGAGCTGGATGAAATCAATAATGCCGGGCTGTACAAGCGGGAAAGGATCATTACCTCGGAGCAGGGCGCCGAAATTACCGTGAACGGGAAAGCCGTGATCAACCTCTGCGCCAACAATTACCTCGGCCTTTCCTCCCACCCCAAAACGGTGGCCGCGGCCAAAGAAGCCATTGACACCCATGGCTATGGCATGAGCAGCGTGCGTTTTATCTGCGGCACGCAGGACATTCACGCCGAGCTGGAACGGAAAATATCCGCCTTTCTCGGGATGGAAGACTCCATTCTCTACGCGGCGGCCTTCGACGCCAACGGCGGCGTGTTCGAACCCTTGTTCTCCGAGCAGGACGCCATCATCTCCGACGCCCTCAACCATGCCTCTATCATAGACGGGGTGCGCCTTTGCAAGGCCCAGCGCTTCCGCTACGAACATAATAACATGGCTGACCTCGAAGCCAGGCTCAAAGAAGCGGCCGGCGCCCGCAGCCGCATTATCGTGACGGACGGGTCTTTCAGCATGGACGGCACCATCGCCCAGCTGGACAAGATCTGCGACCTCGCCGATAAATACGACGCCATCGTGATGAGCGACGAAAGCCACAGCAGCGGCTTTCTCGGCAAAACCGGCCGCGGCACCCACGAATACCGCGGCGTGATGGGCCGGGTGGACATCATCACCGGCACCCTCGGGAAAGCTCTCGGCGGCGCTTCCGGCGGCTTCACCAGCGGCAAAAAAGAAGTGATAGAAATGCTCCGCCAGCGCAGCCGCCCCTATCTTTTCTCCAATTCCGTGGCCCCCAGCATCGTAGGCGCTTCCATCGCCGTGCTGGACATGCTCAGCGAAACCACCGAGCTGCGCGACAAACTCGAGTTCAATACCCGCTATTTCCGCGATAAAATGACCGCCGCCGGTTTTGACATCAAGCCGGGCGACCATCCCATCGTGCCAGTGATGCTCTACGACGCCAAGCTGAGCCAGGAATTTGCGGATAAACTGCTCCAGGAAGGCATTTACGTGATCGGCTTCTTCTACCCCGTAGTGCCCAAAGGCCAGGCCCGCATCCGCGTGCAGCTGAGCGCCGCCCATTCGCAGGCGCAGCTGGACAAGGCGATCGCCGCCTTTAGCAAGATAGGAAAGGAACTGGGCGTACTGAAAGCGAAAGCCTCCGTATAAAAAGCACCAGCTAATTTTGGGATGACGGGCAGAAACAAACGCCCGTCATTCTTTTTTATGGCCGCTTGCCTTACTTTTGCCCCGTCAACAAAAAATTCATACAGATGAAATTGTCCGGCCTGCTGCTGACCATCGCCGTACTGTTCGGCGCCTGCTCTCCCAACAACGTGAAAGAAGCGAAGGAATGGGAGAAATATTTTGCCAAACACAAGCTGGAAGGCACTTTTATGATGTTCAACAACGGTCAGGGCACCTTTAAGGTGTACAATATAGACCGGGCCAAACAACGTTTCCTGCCCGCATCCACCTTTAAAATATTCAATTCCCTCACCGCGCTGCACACCGGCGCGGCCAGCGATACCAATATGGTCATCAAATGGGACGGCGTGCCCCGCGCGGATTCCGCCTGGAACCGCGACCTCACCATGGCGGAGGCTTTCCGCCTTTCGTCCGTGCCGTACTTCCAGGAACTGGCCCGCCGCATCGGGGAAGACACCATGCAGACCTGGCTGGACACCGTAGGCTACGGCAACAAAAAGATCAGCCGGATCGACACTTTCTGGCTGGACAATTCCCTGCAGATCTCACCCGACGAGCAGCTCGGGCTCGTAAAGCAGCTCTACTTTAACCAGCTGCCCTACCAGAAACGCGCGCAGCAGCTGGTTTGCGGTATGATGACCCGGGAAAAGACGGATAAATACATCCTGGCCTATAAAGGCGGCTGGGGCATCACCGGCAAAAAAAATATCGGCTGGATGGTAGGCTGGGTGGAAGAAAACCTGCATCCCACCTTTTTTGTGCTCAACTTTGAGACCGAAGACCCGAACGCGGATATCGAAGGCATCAGGATGGAGATCACCCGCGGCATCCTCGAAGAGGAAGGATTTTTTAAAGGTGAAAAATAGACCGCTGTTAAAAAACTCCTAAATCATTTTGCAACGCGCTTGTAATACGTTATAAAAAAATTATTTTTGAAACTGCTCCCCGGCCTGGGCCGGGGTTGCCGTTTTAAGCATGCTAAGATTTCAACATACTGAATACCTCTGGGCGTTTGTGCTGCTGATCGTGCTGGCGCTGGCCTTTGCATGGGTCACCTGGTGGAAACGCCGGTCCATCCGCCGCCTTGGCGACCCCGCCATGGTGGAAAAACTTTTTTCCGGTTATTCGCGCCGTATGTTCACCTTAAAGTTCCTCCTGCATTTTATCGCCTTCTTTTTTGGCGTGATCTGCCTGGCGAACCTTCAGAAAGGTAGCCGGGTGGA
>CBINIO010000527.1:0-3347 GCA_966250725.1 uncultured Chitinophaga sp. | reverse complement strand
GATCTGCGTTTTGGCATTGTCCAGCTGGTAATCCTGGCTTTGCAACTCGATCTGGCGCTTGAGCACGTGGCGCTCGTATTCGCGTTTGGTTTTGAGGTACTCCTGCTCGGCCACCACTTTGTCTTTCCAGAGCTTGCTGTTCCTTTCGTAAAGGTCTTTCGCCTGGTCTACCTGGAAGTCGAGATCGCTGAGCGTCTTTTCCAGCGCGAAGCGGTCCTGCTTCAAACGCAGGCGGGTATTCTGCAATTCGTTGATGAGGCGGTACATTTCGGTTTCGCGGTTTACGAAATCCATCATCAGCCGCTGGTTTTCCAGCGCGAGGATGGAGTCGCCCTTTTTGACCATGCTGCCGCCTTCGAGGAATTTTCGGGCCACATAGCCGCCCTCTATCGCGTCCAGCCGGATGGTCTTGAGCGGATGCACCACCGCCGTAACGGCGATATATTCGTCGAAAGAGCCTTTGGTAACGGGTGAAATGGTGATCTTGTCCTTTTCGACGTTCAGCCGGCTCCGCTTGTCGGCAAACACGAAGCTCCACAGCACGAGCAGCACCAGGGCGCCGCCGCCGCCAAACAGGAATATCCTTTGTTTGTTCCAGAATTTCTTTTTGAGTTGTCTGTCCATGTTCATAAATGCTGTCCGCCGTAAGTCAATCCATGTGCCAAGCCGTGCCAAAAGCCGAAAATTGCCACCATGGCGGCATTCAAGGCAGTCGCGCGGTACGCCCCTGTTCCAAAGCGGACAGGCGGTGTCCGATTCCGGACATCCGGGCGCCCCGCGGACGGCTTCATAAAAATCCTGGCCGGGCAATAAAATCTTTGTTTAATATTGCTGCCGGGGCGGTTCCGGGAATTCCGGCGCCCTTTTAACCTGCTTCCGGCACACGGCCGGAATATGTTTTGCAGGAAGCCCCATGCAAAACATAAAAACGTATCGCTAACCAAAAGGCATTTAATTTTTTACCCGCATGAATACCCAGCAAGGAAAAATTCTGATCGTGGACGATGACGCGGACGTACTGCGCGCCGCGCGGCTGCTGCTGAAGCGGCATTTCGCACAGGTGGACTTCGAGAAGAACCCGCAAAAGATACCTTACCTCGTCAGCAATTTCGAATACGACGTGATCCTGCTCGACATGAACTTCACCCGCGACCTCAGCAGCGGCAAGGAAGGTTTTGAATGGCTGGACCGCATTCTCGACATCAACCCGAAAGCCACCGTGGTGCTGTTCACCGCGTATGGCGACGTGGAAATGGCCGTGCGCGCCATCAAGGCCGGGGCGGTGGACTTTGTGCTGAAACCCTGGGAAAACGACAAGCTGATCGCCACGCTGCAGACCGCCGTGCAAACGCACCAGTCCAAACAGGAGAAAAAAGCCGGCCGCGCCACGCTGCATACGGACAATGTGCTGATCGGCGACAGCCCGGCCATGCAGGAAGTGATGGAAACCGTGTCGCGCGTGGCGGGAACGGACGCCAACATTCTCATACTCGGCGAAAACGGCACCGGCAAAGATCTGCTGGCACGGCACATTCATTCCCTCAGCCTGCGCCGCGACAAATCCTTTGTAAGCGTCGACCTCGGCGCGCTCAGCGAAACCCTCTTCGAAAGCGAGCTGTTCGGTCACGTCAAAGGCGCCTTTACCGACGCGCGCGACGACCGCGCCGGCCGTTTCGAGGAAGCCAACGGCGGCTCCATTTTCCTGGACGAGATCGGCAACATCTCCATTCCCTTCCAGGCCAAGCTGCTCACCGTGCTGCAAAACAGGTCGGTTACCCGCGTGGGCTCCAACAAAGCGCAGAACGTGGACGTGCGGCTGATCTGCGCCACCAATCGCAACATCTCCCAAATGGCCGCCCAGCAGATGTTCCGGCAGGACCTGCTGTACCGCGTGAACACCATCGAGATACACCTGCCGCCGCTGCGCGACCGGCGTGAGGATATCGTGCCGCTGGCCGAATATTTCCTCGGCATCTACCGCAAAAAATACAACCGGCCCGTGGCCTTCCTGCACGAAACGCTCATCACGCAGCTGGAGAAATACGACTGGCCGGGCAACATCCGCGAGCTGCAGCACGCCATCGAAAGGGCCGTGATACTTTGCCAGGGCAAAACCCTCATGCCCAAAGACGTATTCGTAAAAACGAACACCGCCGCCGAACCGCTGGACACCGGCTTCAACCTCGAGGAAATGGAACGCAACATGATCAGCCAGGCTTTGAAAAAATGCAACGGCAACATCACGGACGCGGCCAGGGAGCTGGGCCTGAGCCGCGCGGCACTGTACCGGCGCATGGAAAAATATAATCTCTGATGAACCGGTTCAGCCTGAACATACTTTTGCGCATCGTGGTGCTTACCGCCACCATCCTGGCGGGATGCTGGGTATGGTGGAACGGTTACCCGCTGGTCGTGCTGCTGCTGGCGCCGCTGCTCGTTGCGCAGGTGCTGAGCCTGTACCATTATCTCAACCGGGTGAACCGCAAGCTCACGCTGTTCCTCGAAGCCATCCGCTACGAGGACTTTTCCATCCGCTTCAGCGCGGACAACAAGCTGGGAAAGAGCTTCAGCGCCCTCAACCACCAGTTCAACGAAGTGCTCGAAGCCTTCCGGCAAACCCGCGCGGAAAGGGAAGCCAATCTCAAATACATCGACACTATCATCCAGCATATCAATATCGGCGTACTGTCATTTGATACTGACGGGAAGATCGAGCTGATCAATCCCGCCGCGTTCAGGCTGATGGGCATTTACCGCCTGCGTTACCTGGACGAGCTGAAAAATCACCACCCCGATCTCGCGGAGCTGCTGCTGCAATTGCCCGCCGGGCATAAATCGCTGTACGCCACGCAAAACGGCCAGCAGCTTTCTATCCACGCCGCCACCGTGCGTTTGCAGGGCCGGCTCGTAAAGCTTATTTCGCTGCAGAACATTCATGCGGAATTGCAGCAAAAGGAACTGGAAGCCTGGCAGAACCTTACCAAGATACTCCGGCACGAGATCATGAATTCCGTGACGCCCATCGTAAGCCTGATCGGCACCATGCAGGAGATCGTGCGGCACGACATCCGCCCGTCGGACGAGCAGGCCGAGGCCGTGGACGATCTGAAAGAAGCGCTGGAAACCATCGAAAGCCGCAGCAAGGGCATCATGAATTTTGTGAACGCCTACCGCGATTATACAACACTGCCCAAGCCACAGTTCACCAACATCAACCTGAAACAGCTGCTCAATACGATCAGCAATTTGTTGCTGCCGGAAATGAAAGCGGCGGGCATCACCTACCGCGCCCATGTTGCGCCCGATAACATCGTTGTGCTGGCAGACACGGCGCAGCTGCAGATGGT
>CBINIO010000526.1:0-3353 GCA_966250725.1 uncultured Chitinophaga sp. | reverse complement strand
AAGCGCACAATTTACCGGCGGGAAAATCCATCCTCGTAACGAAGGAAAAAATAACGGATCTGAAAGGCAGGATCATCCTCCAGATGCTGGGCAGCGGCCTTGTATTGTACCACCAGGACGCGGGGCTGCCAAAAGTGATCGGGCAGGCTGATTTTAATACATATGTTGACCTGCGCGCCAAAGAACGTATCCATTCCTTTCAGTCGGAACTTTTTGTGGGACTGGCATCCGGCCGGGCGGTCATCAACGGGGCGGAAATGGCATTGACCACCGGCATGGGCCTGGCGGACATCCGCGCGATCACTTACGAAAACGGCGATCCGTTTCTGGAGAACGGGAGGCTGTGGTATACCATGACCATCCGCGGGCGCGCATTGCCGCATCCTCTACAGGGCGTTTTCAGCATGAACCCGACCGTTTTCGACGTAAAGCTGGAAGGCATCATCGTATTCGACCGGCACGACGGTTTGCTGCGGAACGAAGTGGCCTCGCATATTTTCTACGACAGGAAACATGCGACCTGGCGCGGCATAACCACCGGCTTTAGCGCCTATGCGAACCCGGACAAAGAGAAAAAACAATTACTGGCGGTAGAAAGCAAACGAGACCCGCGGTTCGGCTTTTCCGTGATGAACGCTGCGCCTTTCGGGGTGGTGGGCGATATCGAAGACCCGCATATCATTTATGATGAAACGGCGAAGAAGTGGCGCATCCTTACCTGCGAAAATCAGAACGGCTACAAAGCGGTGATACTCGAATCCGACCATTGGAACAAAGACTATAAAAAAATCGCCGGCCCCGTACAACACAATTCCACCGGTACTTCCATCCAGAAGATCGACGGCAGGCTGTATTGTTTTTCAGGCAGCTCGGAACGGGAGATCTTTATCTATACTTACCCCGACCTCAAAGAAGCCGGCACGCTTAAAATGTACCTGCCGCCGTGGGACGAAACCGCCAACACCAGGGTTTGGCCGAACGTGGTGCAAATGCCCGAGGGTTACCCCTTTAAATTCGTTTCGCTGATGATGGACAGGTTCAACTACCCGGGCATGAAAGGGCCCAACTGGACGTATGGGGCTATTTATCTTTATCACGGCCGGTAGGAACGGCATAAAAAAGGCTACACCGGCGCCTGGTGGCCCCGTGTAGCCTCACTCGAGCTGGTTTTTAAAACAGGATATGCGCAAAAATATTTAAACCCCGCTTTTGTGCTCCGTGATCTTCGTCAGCTGCGCCAGCGTGAACGCTCCGATCGCCATCACCAGGTCCCTCACCGCCACGTCGAAATAATTCCCGCCCACGATCAGCTGCAGCGCGATGCAGATCAGCCAGATCATGACGATATAAGCCCCGATAAGCGGCCTGATCAGCACGATAATGCCCGCAATGATCTCGATAACGCCCACTATTTTCATAAAGGTCAGCGGGTCGAAGGGGATCATGGCGGCGTTGCTGCCCAGGTAATCCGACCAATTGGTGAGCAAATTGGTAAATTTGTCAAGGCCGGCCACAATAGGCACGAGGCCGAACGTCAATTTTAGTGTCTGCTGAATTTGCTGGATGCTCAACATAATAAATTCGTTTGTTATATACATTAGAGCGCCTGCGGATGAAATGGTTACAAAAAGATCCGGTTTTTTTTCTCCGGTGTTTGTAACCTTTTGAAAACCTGTTCATCTAAATGTTATGACCGACAAAATGGATGTAATACCCGACCCTGTTCCCGATGAAGAGCTGATCGCAAGGATACTGGCCGGGGAGAAACGGCTGTTCGAGCAGCTGATGCGCAAATATAACCAGCGGCTGTACCGCATCGGCATGTCCGTTCTCGCCAATGAGGCGGAGGCGGAAGACGCCATGCAAACGGCCTATATCAATGCTTACGAGCATCTATCGGGCTTCGGGCACCGCGCCTCCTTCGGCACCTGGCTCACCAAGATCATGCTGAACCAGTGTTACGAGCAGCGGCGAAAAAACAAACACCTGCTTACCACCATCGAACAAACCGATAATATTGCGATTATGAATACAGCGGTAAATGAACTGGCGAACAAGGAATTGGGCAGAACGCTGCAGCAGGCCGTTGCAAGGTTGCCGGAAAAGTACCGCGTTGTTTTTGTGCTGCGGGAAATTGAGGATCTCTCCGTCCGCGAAACCTCCGCGGCCCTGCAGATCGAGGAATCCAACGTAAAGGTGCGGCTGAACAGGGCCAAGACCATGCTGCGCGAAAACCTCAACGGTTATATGAAAGACCATGTATACAGCTTCCATCTCTCCAAATGCGACCGGATCGTGAACCGCGTGCTGGAGCGCCTGGGGCTGTGATCCGGAAATGCGCCGCTTTGGATAAAATAAGCCGGAAACCTGCCAAAAAACTGCCATCCCTTTCAGGAGCCGTTCGTTATTTTTAGTACATGAAAAAACTGCTCCTCACCATTCCCCTGGCAGTTTCCCTGCATGCCGCCCCCGCGCAGGACGTCTACCAGCCTACCTGGGAATCCCTGAAAAAATATGAAACGCCCGCCTGGTTCCGCGATGCGAAATTCGGCATCTTCATCCACTGGGGCGTGTACGCCGTTCCTGCGTTTAAGAATGAATGGTATCCCCGCAACATGTACCGGCAGGGGTCGGAGGAATACAAGCACCAGGTCGCGAAGTACGGCCCGCTTGACAAATTCGGCTACAAGGATTTTATACCGATGTTCAAAGCGGAAAACTTTGACGCCAGAGCCTGGATCGCCCTCTTTAAAAAAGCGGGCGCCCGGTACGTGGTGCCGGTAGCGGAGCATCACGACGGTTTCGCGATGTACAAAACCGCCTTGTCCAAATGGAACGCCGCGGAAATGGGCCCGAAGAGGGACGTGGTGGGAGAGCTGGCCGGTGCCGCGCGCGACGCGGGGCTGGTTTTTGGCGTTTCCTCGCATCGTATCGAACATTGGTGGTTCATGAACGGTGGCCGCAGGTTCAGCTCGGATGTGAACGATCCCGCCTACGCCGATTTCTACGGCCCGGCGCGGGAAGAGAACGAAACGATGAGTCCCGAATTTATGAACGACTGGCTGCTGCGCTGCACGGAGCTGGTGAATAAATACCGTCCGCAGCTGTTCTGGTTCGACTGGTGGATCGAGCAGCCGGCGCTGGAGCCTTACCGGAAAAGTTTTGCCGCTTATTATTACAACAAAAGCCGGGAATGGGGAAAAGGCGTGGTGATCAATAACAAATACGCCAAAGCATATCCAGAGGGCGTTACCGTGCTGGATATCGAACGCGGCAAGCTGAACGACATCCGCAAGCTTCCCTGGCAAACGGACGACGCCATCAGCTACCGCTCCTGGGGCTACATCCCGGAA
>CBINIO010000525.1:0-3357 GCA_966250725.1 uncultured Chitinophaga sp. | reverse complement strand
CCATGTCATCGGCGCACTCATACATATGTTGACGATTGGCTTGTCCAGATATTGGCAAATTGATTAAAACAAGCCAACGACGCACTCATACATATGTTGACGATTGGCTTGTCCAGATTAGCAAATTGGTTAAAACATGCCAGCGGCGCACTTTTAATCCAGATTAAACAGCCCCTTATTCAGCAGCTGCAACGTCTTCTCTTTGTGCTGGCCGCCTACGAGGATCGAAATATTGTGCCTGCTGCCACCATAGGAGATCATGCGCAGGGGCACTTCGTTCAGCGACTCGAACAGCTTTTTCAGGATCGAAGGCGTAGCCGCCACTTCGTTGCCCACGATGGAAACGATCGCCTGGTGATGGTCCAGCTCGACGGTGCCGAAGGGCTGCAGTTCTTTCAGTATCTGGTCGAGGTTGCGCTGGTCGTCGATCGTGAGGGATACGGCCACTTCCGAAGTAGTGATCATATCGATCGGGGTACGATATTTTTCGAATACCTCGAAGATCTTGCGGAGAAAACCGTAAGCCAGCAGCATACGGCTTGACTTGATCTTGATGGCGATGATGCCGTCTTTCGCAGCAATGGCCTTCGCGCCGTTGCCGTTGGGCATTTCGGTGATGATGGTGCCTTTTGCTTCCGGCTGCATCGTGTTCAGCAGCTTCACCGGGATATTAAAATGCTGCGCCGGCCAGATAGACGCCGGGTGCAGGATCTTCGCGCCGAAGTAGGCCAGCTCCGCCGCTTCGTCAAAGCTCAGCTGGTCGATCGGGAAAGTTTTTTTCACGACACGCGGATCGTTGTTGTGCATACCGTCTATATCCGTCCATATCTGCACTTCATCCGCCTGGATGGCGGCGCCGATCAGTGAAGCGGAATAGTCGCTGCCGCCGCGTTTCAGGTTGTCGATCTCACCGCGCGCATTGCGGCAGATGTAACCTTGCGTGATAAATAATTTCTGCCCTTTATGCTGGTCGATCAAAGCGCTGAGGCGCACTTTCATGCGGGGGATCTCCGGCTCCTCAAATTCGTCGATGCTCATAAAATCCAGCGCGGAAATCAGCACCGCATCGACGCCCGCTTCTTCGAGATAAGCGCAGAACAGCCTGGTGGAGAGCATTTCGCCCTGCGCCAGGATGTCTTTGTTCAAGGCTTCGTTGAACGATATCTTCAGGATGATGTTGAGAAATTCAAAATGTTCGTCTACGATCACGGAAGCGTTCTTCCGGCCTGCGTCCGTTTTCACTAGCTCCTGTATAAAGGCCCTGTAGTGGCTCTCCAGCTTGTCGATCTGCTGCTTGGCCTGCGCCTTTTTACCTTCCGAGCACGACTGGCCGATCTCCACCAATGCGTTGGTTGTTCCGGAAAGGGCCGACAGCACCACGATCCTCGCGTCCGTGTCTGCGGTTATCAACTTCGCTACGGCATGCATACGTTCCGGTTTGCCAACGGAGGTACCGCCAAATTTCAAGACTTTCATTTATTACAGTATATATTTCTTAAAAATCGATTTTCAATTTCATGGCTACTTCTCCCAGGTCTTTCACTACGGGAGCAAGCACCGGGATGCCCGTTTTGATGCGTTCCGCCTGCATTTCCCGTTCCGGGTCGCCGGGAATCAGCACTTTTTCGTGGCCTTCCGCCGTGGCGGCGCTTCTGAAACGGTTGATCCAGGTATCCATATGCGATTTGAATTCTTCCGCAGGGCGGAACGCGTCCACCCGCATCGCCCCAAAGAAATGCCCCAGCCCTTTCCCTACCGGATCGTCCGGCAGCGGCAGGAAACTCACGAACGGCGGCGCCCAGGGGCCATAATTGGCGCCCGAAAGCACGGCCGAAAATATATCAACTATCGATCCCAGGCAATAGCCTTTGTGGCTTCCGTGCTCGCGGTCGCCGCCCAGCGGCAGCAAAGCGCCGCCGCTTTTCAGCTCGCCTGGGTCCGTGCTGGGTACGCCGTTTTTGTCCTGTATCCAGCCCAGCGGTGCTTCCTGCTCTTTCCGCTGGAGTATTTCCAGCTTGCCGTTGGCCGCGGTAGTAGTAGCGAAATCGGCTACAAAAGCGGGTTGCGTGGCCGCAGGGATCGCTACGGCGATAGGATTGGTGCCCAGCATGCGTTCCGTGGCGAAAGTAGGCGCCACCAGCGGGCTGGCATTGGTCATCGCCATGCCGATCATATCCTCGGCAAGCGCCATCATGGCGTGATAACCTGCAATACCAAAATGATTGGAATGACGGACGCTTACCCAGCCTGTTCCCGCCACGCGGGCTTTGTCTATTGCCACCTGCATGGCGAAAGGCGCCACTACCAGGCCGAGACCGCTATCACCGTCCACCACGGCGGTGCTGGGTGTTTCATGTACGATTTTGATGTCCGGCAGCGGGTTGATGCGGCCCGCTTCCCACAAACGTACGTAGCCGGACAGCCGGGCAACGCCATGCGAATCGATGCCGCGAAGGTCCGCGGACAACAATACGGTGGCGGCCAGTTGCGCATGTTCAGGCGTACAGCCGATCTTCAAAAATACATCCCGGGTAAAAGCGTGCAGATGTTCGTAAGGAAAAATTTGCTCCATTTATAGTTATGCCTGTGCGGTAGGCCCTCCAAAGTTCATGGGAATGGAAACCGGCTCCTGGTCCTGTATGGTCCCGTGCGCGGACTCGTATTTCTTGACATTGTCCACCAAAGCCTTCATCAGCCGCTTGGCATGCTGGGGGGTAAGTATGATGCGGGATTTGACCTTTGCTTTTGGCAAGCCGGGCATCACATTGATGAAATCAACCACAAACTCCGAGGGGGAATGCGTGATAATGGCCAGATTAGCATACGTTCCGTCTGCGATTTCTTCACTCAGCTCAATATTCAGCTGCTGCTGCTCATTTTGATTTTCCATTATATGTGGTTTAACGAGATACAAAAATAAAAAAAAGAGGTGCCAATTCTAGCACCTCTTTTTTTATTATGGCCAGTTTTGTAATAATTCCGGATCTCCCGCCTGCTTTTCAACAGGCTTCGGACCCGGAATTATAACTCGGGAGCGTTACGGGTAATTATTTATCCCACCAAACGGGTGTGGACAGCTCGTCCGGCCCCTGTGCGGCCAGCGCGGCATCGTAGTTCGCTTTGTTCAGGTCGCGTTCCGTACCGATGTAACATTGCCTGCGGGGAATCTGCCCGCCGACGTTCACGGCATCGGGAGCGGGCAGCAGCACTGGATAACCGGTCCTGCGCCATTCCGCCCAGGCTTCGTAACCGTTGCCCAGGTAGAAGTTCAGCCACTTCTGCGTCTGGATGCGTTCCAGCTTCACTGCGGCGGTTTGAACGGGCGTAAGTATTACGTTCGGGCCGGCCTGGTAGGCG
>CBINIO010000524.1:0-3365 GCA_966250725.1 uncultured Chitinophaga sp. | reverse complement strand
TGTAGAACACGCCTGCGGGGCCCTGCATAAAACCAACGGGTATAAATACCGCCATCATCACCAGGGTAATGGAAATAACGGCTCCCGATATTTCATCCATCGACTTCAGGGTAGCTTTTCTTGCGGGCCATCGCGTTTGTTCCATTTTGGCGTGCACGGCTTCCACCACCACTATCGCATCATCCACCACGATGCCGATCGCCAGCACCAGCGCGAACAGGGTCAGCAGGTTAATGCTGAAGCCGAACAGCTGCAGGAAAAAGAACGTACCCAAAATGGCCACAGGCACCGCAATAGCCGGGATCAAAGTAGAGCGGAAATCCTGCAGGAATATGTATACCACGAGGAACACCAGCAAAAATGCGATCACGAGCGTTTCACGCACCTGGTGTATGGACGCGTCCAGGAAGTCCTTGGCGTTGTACATCACCTCCGTTTTCACGCCGGTAGGCAGAGAGGCTTTAAAGTCCACGAGCAGATGCTCGATGTTATCGAGGATCTCGTTGGCGTTGGAGCCGGCCGTTTGAATAATAGCAAAACCCGCGGCAGGCTTGCCGTCCAGCAGGTTGTTCGCACCGTAGTTGAGCGACCCGAACTCTATGCGGGCCACGTCTTTTAAACGAAGCATGGACCCGTCGCTGTTGGCCCTTATGACGATATTCTCATAGTCTTCGTCCAGGCTCAGCTTGCCTTTGTATTTCAATACGAACTCGAAGGTCTCCGAGCTGCTTTCGCCCAACCGGCCCGGGGCCGATTCTATGTTCTGGTCCCTAATCGCGTTTAATACATCCTGCGGAGAAAGGTTGTTGGCCGCGAGACGATCGGGCTTTAACCAGACACGCATGGAATAGTCCTTGGCGCCAAAGATCTGCGCCTGGGCCACGCCGGGCACACGCTGGATCTGGGGGATCAGGTTGATCTTGATATAGTTCTGCAGGAACTTCTCATCGTATTCTTTAGGGTTTTCGCTGTACAGTCCCATGAACATGATGAAACCGTTCTGCACTTTCTGCGTGCTGATGCCCGCCGTTACCACCTCTGCGGGCAGCTGGCTGGTGGCTTTGGATACCCTGTTCTGCACGTTCACGGCAGCGATATCGGGATCGGTCCCCTGTTTGAAATAGACCGTCAGAACCATACTGCCGTCGTTGTTGGAGTTGGAGGTCATGTAGGTCATGTTCTCCACCCCGTTCACCGCTTCCTCTATCGGGTTAGCCACCGAACGGGCCACTACTTCGGCGTTCGCGCCGGGGTAAACGGCCGTCACGGTCACGCTGGGCGGCGCGATGTCGGGGAACAAGGTAACCGGCAGGGCGAAATATGATATGATGCCCAATAATAGCAGGATTATGGACACTACCGTAGAAAGGACCGGCCTTAATATAAATCTTCTTAACATGATAAATTCACTTTTTAGATCGTAAGCAAAACTGATTTTTGCATGTCATACAATAAATCAACTGCCGCTTACAATGTTTTTGACTTGAGCACACTGTCTGCCGGTACCGGCTGCGGTGTGATAACGGCTCCGTCTTTCAGATTGGCCGTTCCGGACAGCACGATCCTTTCGCCTGCCTTCAGCCCGTCGCCTACGAAGTAGAGGTTCGCTGTTTTACCGGCGATGCTGATGGGCCTGCTGGCCACTTTGTTGCTATCAGCTACGGTATATACCAGCACTTTGTCCTGGATCTCAAATGTCGCTTCCTGGGGTATCGTAATGGCTTCGGGAACTTCCCGTGCGAACCTTACTTTGCCGGTGTTGCCGGTACGCAGTACGCCGTCGGCATTCGGGAAGGTGGCGCGGAAAGTGATAGCGCCGGTCGATTTATCGAATTGCCCGTCTATCGTTCCGATTTTTCCTTTTTGGGCGAACGTGCTGTTATCCGCCAGTATCAGCTCTACGGGGGGAGCGTTCTTCAGCTTCTCTTCCAGCGTCTTGCCCGGGAAGTCGTTCTTGAACGTGATGAAATCCGCTTCGCTCATTGAAAAGTAAGCGTACATCTCGTGCACTTCGGAAAGCACGGTGAGGGGCTGGGGATCGACGTTGCTTACGAGGGCGCCTACTTTATAAGGGATCCTTCCTATGTAGCCGCTCACCGGTGCGGTGATCAGCGTATAGCCTACATTGATCCGCGCGCTGCCTACCGCGGCCTTGGCCTGCGCCAAAGCGGCTTTCGCTACTTCGTAGTTTGCCTTCGCCGTTTTCAGCTGCACATCGGAGACCACGTTGCTGGCCACCAGGGGCGTCAGCCTGTCCACTTCTACCTGCGCCTTTTCAACGTTGGCCTGTGCGGCGAGCTGGTTCGAAGTGGCGCCGTTCAGCTGTTCGGCGTATACTTTCGGATCGATCTTAAACAAAGGCTGTCCTGCTTTTACATAAGCGCCTTCATCTACGAATATTTTTTCCAGGTAGCCGGACACCTGCGGGCGTACGTCCACATTCACCTTTCCTTCCAGCGACGCGGGAAATTCCAGGTAAGTCGTAGCCGGGGCCGATGCAACGACCATCACCGGCAGCTGCGGCGGGCCTTGCGGGGGCGCGCCCGCTTTGGGAGATGAACAGCCATATAATAATACAGCCAGCACCAGGATGCCAAGCGGGTAACTGAGCGGCTTATGAGTGATCATGTGTGTTTGTAATGGTTTCATGTGTTATTGTGTTATAGAATTTAGCGTGAGTTCGGTTTAAGCGGTTAAGGCCGGCATACTGCCGGGCCTGTCTGGAATAACATGGACGTCACTATGCTTACAGCCGCGGCGGCCATGAATTCTTTGTCTGAATTTGATACTGGTTTCATACTTCGGTTGTTTATAGAAAAGTTTAGAATATGCACATCCATGCTGCGTCCCGCAAAGCGGAAAACAATAGGGTCACAACAGGGCATAACGATCCCCGCGCAATCAGAACATGGTGTGAAAAAAGGAAGACTGTAATACTGCCTGGGCTTGCAGTACATATGTAACTGGCATGGTTCCCGCCGAGAATATTGCTGTTATATTTTCAACAGGGGGCTGTTACAGTTAGGTTACATAAGTTTCATCGTTCGTCGTATTGATGCGTTGCAATTGACAATGCAAATGTATAAAGTCCGCAATTAAATTTTACGTTCCTAATCGCGGTATTAATTGTACTTTTCGCGGATGGTTCGCTGAAACAATGCCGGCGTCTGTCCCGTATGCTTTTTAAAGAACCGGGAGAAGTAGGCGTCGTCGTCGAAGTTAAGCTCCCCCGCTATCTGTTTCACCGAATGTTTTTGCCAGAACAGCAGGCGCTTGGCCTCCATGATCCGCTTGGCGTCTATGATCTGCTTGGCGCTGCGGCCGATGGTGTTTTTTACCGTATCGTTCAGGTGACCGGGGGTAAC
>CBINIO010000523.1:0-3366 GCA_966250725.1 uncultured Chitinophaga sp. | reverse complement strand
GACCGATGATTTGTTTGATCTTACCTGTGTTAGGCATATTTCTTAGAAGTTTATAGAATGCAAGTAAATGTGCTGATGCAAAATTTCGCGCAAAGGTAACAATTGAAGCCAGAAAACCCAAAATTCCGGGAATTTGATTGGGGTGATTTTCGTCAGTTTTGCCCGGCAAGGTTACAAATATATTAAGTTTTAGCAATAAGATATGATTTCTAAAAGCAGGCTGTTATTTTTATAGCTCAATACTCTTTATCATGCAACAAGATAAGCCATCGTTAGACCGCAGGAACTTCCTCGGCAACCTCACCAAAGCAGGCATCCTGGGCGCCATCGGCCTTACGCCCGTAACCCGCGCCGCGGCGGCTTCCGCAGAAGCGGCGGACGCGGAAAGCATGGCCGCCATTCTGGCCGCCGAAAAGATCTACACCGAAGGCGAGCACACCTTCCTCTGCCCGCCCTACCTGCAGAATCCCGAACCCACGGCCATGACCGTGATGTGGATGAGCAACAAGCCCACCTACAGCTGGGTGGAATACGGCGAAAGCGCCGAGCTTGGCAAAACCGGGCGGCGGATACAGGCCGGCATCGTGGATTCGTACGACAGGCTGCACCGCGTGCGCCTCACCAACCTGAAGCCCGGCACCACCTATCATTACAAGGTGCTTTCGAAAGAGATCACCGAGTTCAGGCCGTACAAGCTCACTTACGGGGAAACCATCAGTTCCGGCGTCTTTACCTTCACCACACCGGCCAAAAACCCGAAAGAGGTGAGCTGGCTCGTGTTCAACGACATACACGACCGCGGCGACGTGAGCTTCCCGCTGCTCATGGGGCTGAACAAAGATCCCTACGACTTTGTGTTCCTCAACGGCGATATGTTCAACTACCAGGAAGACGAAAAGCAGATACTCGACCACCTGCTCGTACCGCTGGGCAAGGAATTCGCTTCCGAAAAACCGTTCCTTTTCACCCGCGGCAACCACGAAACGCGCGGCAAATACCGGCTGGAGCTGGCGAATTATTTCGACGGGCCGTACATTTTCGCCAAACAATGGGGCCCCGTGCACTTCACCGTGCTGGATACGGGGGAAGATAAGGAAGACACGCATCCCGTATACGCAGGCATCGTGGATTTCGACGAATACCGCCGCCAGCAGGCCGAAGACCTGAAGCAGGTGGTGCAGTCCCCCGCGTTCAAAAAAGCGAAGTTCCGTGTGGTGATGATGCACATCCCGCATTATTATTCCGGCGACTGGCACGGCACCATGGAATGCCGCAGGCTTTTTGCGCCCATTTTCGAAAAAGCGAAAGTGGACCTGTTCATCGCCGGTCATACGCACCGCCCGGGCATTCACCAGCCCGTAGCCGGCCAGCACTCCTACCCGATCGTGATCGGCGGCGGCCCGAAAGACGGTATCCGCACCATCATCAAGGTAAAGGCTACTGAAAAGGACCTGAACCTGGTGATGATAAAGGACGATGGCACGGAGATCGGCAGGGTGGATTTGAAATCGAAAAGAGGTTAAAACCAACCCACATAAAAAATACCGGGCTTTCAATGGGAACTTCCCTGCGATCGCCCGGTATTCATATTTATGATGGAGTGGAAGGTTACTGCGGAAGCGGCTTTGCGGCGGCCACGCAGGCCCAGGGATCGGGATCGCCGGGCTGTGCCTTTTTGTCGTGGCTCCAGCAGAAGTTCATCGCCTGGCTCGTCACGCTCATCAGCCGGATGTTCACCTTCGTGCCTTTCCGGCTGTTGGAAGCCTGCACCGTTTGTACGCCTTTGGCCGGTATGTTGTGGATGGTGTAAGGCTCGCTTTTAAACACGTCCCCGTTCCCCCGCAGGTATTCCACCATCACCACCGCATTATCCAGCGGGTATTCGGTCTGGTTGCGCAGCGTGATCCGCAGGTTGCGGATGCCGCCCAGGAAGCCGGTCTTATAATCCCCCGTGTTCAGCGAAATGTACTGTTTCCAGTTCTTGCGGAAATACTCGCGCCGGTCTACGAACGTGGCCTGCGCCTGCGCCTGCATATCTCTCCGCCCCGCTATCTGCTCCGCCGTGCGGTTGCTCAGCGTGAGGCTGTTCTTCAGCTGGCGGTTCTCGTTGATCAGCTGCTCGTTCACCCGCAGCAATGCTTTGGCCCTTTTCTGGTCGCGGCAGGATTTTATGGCGAATATCGCAACCAACACCAGCAAAATGACAGGAATGATCCATCTTTGAGTCATACGGCCGTTACAGAAAAAATAATGCCGGATTTCCTGCGAAACCCGGCATCCTGTTTTCAACTTGCCAATAAACATTTATTTCTCCGAAAATTCGTAGCGTATCTTTTCGTCCTTCTCGAAATCGTACAGCGTAAGCCTGCGCACGGTGTAATAGGCCCGCCAGAAGTTGCGGAGCGCGTACACGTAATTCTGCGAGGCCTGGTCTTTTTCCGTTTGCGCGAGGTTGAGGTCGGTGATGCTGATCTTGCCGATCATATAGCGCGCCTTGGTGATCTCGTAACGCAGCTTCGCGATGGTGTCGGCTTTGGCGGCGCTCGCCAGCAGGTTCTTCTGGATGTTGAACTGCTGGGTTTGCAGGTATACTTCCTGCTCGAACTGGCGCTCCGCCTGCTGGATGTCGATCTCGATGAGGTCACGGTTGGCTTTGGCCTGGCGTACGCGGTAGCGCGCGCGGCCCCAGTCCATGATGGGAATGCCGATGCCGATGGAAAAGTTCTGCTGTATCTCGCCGCCGGAATACACGGCGCCAAGCGTGCGGCCGTTGTTGGTCTGCCCCAGTTGCGCGCGCAGGTTAAATTCATAGCCGCTGTAAGCGCGGGCTTCCGCCACGTCCTGGCTGGCTTCCAGCCGCCGGCGCCTGAACTCGAGCACGGACTGGCGGTTGGCGCCGGCCTCGGCCACGGCTTTATCGAGCGGCACGCTGAACAGCGGCACGGTGGCGGGCGCCGTCAGTCTGATATCCGCATCCTTGGGCATGTTCAAAAAACGTTTCAGCTCCTGGTAGGCGATCTCTTTTTGCAAAGTGGACTGCTCGAGCGTATTGCGCGCGTTGAGCAGGCTCAGCTCTATCTGCAGCAGCTCGTTCTCGGCGATCTTGCCGAGGTCGAAGCGGCCTTTGGATATTTTGTACAGCGTGTCCTGGTTGGCCACGTTCAGCTGGTAGATGCGCTCCTGCGTTTGCGCGGCCAGCGCGTCGAAAAAAAGCGAAGTGCCGTCGAGCGCCACCACTTCCAGGTCTTCGATGTACTGGCGTTTGCTTTCGTCGTAGGCGATGGGCGATATTTTCCGGTCCCAGTAGAACGGGTTGTACACCACGCTGGGCTGGTTATAGTTGATGGAAAAAGGCGTGGCGAGATA
>CBINIO010000522.1:0-3369 GCA_966250725.1 uncultured Chitinophaga sp. | reverse complement strand
ATCGATCTGCAGAAGATCATCCCCCTCGGTACCGGCATCTTTGCTTTTGTGAAATATGTGAACATCTGGATCATCATTCCCGTGTTCGACTTCCTGAGCGGTCTTACCGGCAACTACGGCCTGATCATCCTGCTGCTCACCGTTTTCATACGGCTTATCATCGCGCCGTTCACTTACCAGAGCTATGTATCGTCCGCCAAGATGAAAGTGCTCAAGCCCGAGCTGGACGAGCTGCGCGCCAAGTATAAAGACGATCAGCAGGCGTTCGGCATGGAGCAGATGAAGCTCTTCCGCAGCGCGGGCGTGAACCCGCTCGGCGGCTGTCTCCCCGCATTGCTGCAGCTGCCCATCCTCGTGGCGATGTATTCTTTCTTCCCCTCGTCCATCGAGCTGCGGCAGGAAAGTTTCCTCTGGGCGACCGACCTTTCCACCTACGATTCCATCTATCACTTCGGTTTCAACATTCCTTTATATGGCGACCACATCAGCCTCTTCACCGTACTGATGACCGTTACCAGCCTCATTCTCGCGTTCTACAACCGCGGCATGACGGACCAGAGCAACCCGGTGATGAAATACATGCCTTATGTATTCCCGGTAATGCTGCTCGGTATCTTTAACAAGCTGGCCGCGGCGCTCACGTATTATTACTTCCTGAGCAACGTGATCAGCATTCTCCTGCAATGGGTGATCCAGACGTTCATCATCAACCACGACAAGATCCACGCGAAGATACAGGCGAACAAAGCGAAGCCTGCGTCGAAAAGCAAGTGGGCCGAGAAGCTGGAAGAAATGCAGAAACGCCAGCAGGAAATGCAGAAGCAGTCAAAAAAGAAATAAAAATATCCTGGCAGAAGGCTCCACGCAAGGAGCCTTCTTATTTTTAACAAGCTATGAGAATAATATTACTGGCAGGGCTTTTACTCGCGGGCGCCGCAGGTTTCGCGCAGGACTACAGGCCTTCCCCCGAAAGGATCACGCAGACCATTCAGTATTTGTCCGCCGACAAGCTCAAAGGCCGCGGCACCGAAGAAAAAGGCGGCCGGAAAGCCAGCGAATACGTAAAAAAACAATTCCGTAAACTGGGCCTCGAACCCGGCAACCACGAAAGCTGGTACCAGGATTTTACGTTCACCCGCGGCAAACACGCCAACCTGCACAGCCGCAACGTGATCGGCTACCTCGATAACGGCGCCGCCTATACGATCATCATCGGCGCGCATTACGATCACCTCGGCACCGCCGCGCTTTTTGACGGCAGGTATCCCGTAGGCCAGATCCACAACGGCGCGGACGACAACGCTTCCGGCATCGCGGGCCTGCTGGAGCTGGCGCGTTATTACACCGCCAACGGCGAACGGGAACCGTTCAACTTTATGTTCATCGCCTTCGGCGGCGAAGAGCTGGGGCTGCAAGGCTCCAAATACTACACGAAAAACCCGGTGGACTCGCTCAGCAATATTCATTTTATGCTGAACATGGACATGATCGGCCGCTACAATCCCGAACGCGGCGTGGGCATCGGCGGCTACGGCTCCGCCGAAGAATGGCCGGAGATATTCAAAGGCGTGCAATACGAAGGCGTAAAGTTCTTCACCGACGCCGCCGGCAAAGGCGGCTCCGATCATCACAGCTTTTACGTGGCGGGCGTGCCTGTGTTATTCCTTCACACCGGCGGCCACGACGATTATCACAAGCCCACCGACGATGCGCCAAAAGTAAAGGCGAAAGAAGAAGCGGGGATTTTGGAGATCGCGATACAGTTGATTAATAACGCGATGAAGGTGGGGAAGCTGGAGTATAGGGAAGTGAAATAAACGTTTTGTCAATCGATACCAGTACCAAATAAATCAGGGCTGACCATTACTTTTTGGTCAGCCCTGATTTATTTTTACTCGCTTTGAAAATTAATTATTCTTCGGCTTCGGCGGCATCAACGCCTTCGGCGTCCTCGTCCCCTCATCCTTCTTTTTCTCTTTTGTGTCTTTTGGCTGCTGCTGCGGCTGCTCTTTCGGCGTTTCTTTGGCCGGTGGCGTTACCGGTTGCGTAGGTTCGCCGTAATCGCGCAGGTCGAGCGTTTCATAGTCGCTGGCGGCGCCGTTGCCGTAGTCGTCGGCCTCCGCGCCGGGTTGTACGTTGTTGTCGTAGTTAAAGTACAGGTCGTTCTGCATGTTGGCCGGTACGGGGAATTTCGATTCGGGATCGATGCCCAGCGTTTTGTCCGCGTACACTTTCTGCATGAACAGCGCCCAGATGGGCAGGCCGGTGTTGGCGCCCTGGCCGAGCGCGGTGCTGTTGAAACGCAGGTAGTTGTTGTCGCAGCCTACCCATGCGCCGGCCAGCAGCTGCGGAGTGTAACCGATGAACCAGCCGTCCGTGTTGCTGTTGGTGGTGCCGGTCTTGCCCGCGATCTCGCCGGGGAGGTTGTAACGGAAACGCAGCCTTGCGCCGGTACCGCCGGTGGTGGTAACGCCTTCCATCATTTTCACCATGGTATAGGCATCGCGTTCGCTGATCACTTCTTTTTTCTCCGGCACGTTCGTTTCGAGAATGTTGCCGTTGCGGTCCTCGATGCGGGTGATATAAATGGGAGTGGTGATCACGCCCCTGGCGGGGAACATGGTGTAAGCGCGCAGCATGTCGAACAGGGAGAGCGTGGAGGTACCCAGCGCGATGGAGGGGTAGGGCTCTATTTTGTTGGACTCGAAGCCGATCTTGGTATTGGCGAAATTGGCGAACGCTTTCGCGCCGAACTGTTTGATAAGATAGGCGCTCACGAGGTTGAGCGATTTAGCCAGCGCGCCGGCCATGGAAATGGAACCGCCCACGCTGCCTTCGGAGTTGGTGGTAAGCGTCCAGTTGCCGATGGTGACCGGCTCGTTGGGCAGCATGGTGTTCGGGCTGAAACCGTTCATCAGCGCAAAGCAGTAGAGGAACGGCTTGAAAGTGGAACCTACCTGCCTGAGCGTTTTGGACACGTGGTCGTTCTTGAAATAACGGAAGTCGGGACCGCCCACCCAGGCTTTCACTTCGCCGCTTTCCGGGTCCACGGCCATAAAGCCTGTTTGCAGGATGGCGCGTGAATATTTGATGGAGTCCAGTGGGCTCATCGTGGTGTCGATCACGTTGATCTCGCGGTCGGTATAGCTTCTCCAGGCGAACACCTGCATTTTTGTCGGCGTGTTAAACGCTTTGTCGATCTCTTCGTCGGTGGCGCCGTCTTCTTTCATCTGGCGGTAGCGGTCGCTGTCTTTTACAAAACGCACGAGGTCTTTCGCGGCCAGCGAGGTTTTCCAGATCTTGCCGGTCTTGATGTTGGACTGCTGCTGGAAAGTTTTCTGAAGGTCTTTCAGATGCCGGGCTACGGCT
>CBINIO010000521.1:0-3373 GCA_966250725.1 uncultured Chitinophaga sp. | reverse complement strand
CGAGATCATTTACGCGGACAGGAACGGGACGGGAGCGGAGCTGCATAGGGCGTTTTAGTCTAAATCATCTTCCCGCCTGAAGCAGGAAAAGGTGATTTACAAGATCTTTCAGCAAATCCTACTGCTTCGAAAGCGCAACATCATTCCCCGCCGCAAGATCCTCCGGCTTTTGTTTCATGCCTGAAAAGCTGAACGACGGCGCGTTGAAGTTGTTGGAAACGACCATATAGCCGCTGATGATGTTGTGCTCCCTGAATTTGAAATACACACGGTTGTTGAGCAGCCACTCATTCGGGCGGCAGGGCAGGTCGTACGGCATTTTGCTGTACAGGTCTGGCTTCATGATGAAGTCGTAATTTTTACCGGGAGCGAGTATGCCCTTGATATGACAGAAATCTTTCCAGGTCTTGTGATAACGCTGGTCGTTTTCCATCGTCCCGTAAAAGAACATGCCCCGCGCGCTGTCGATGCGGAGAATGTAACGAAGCTGGCCTTCGTCCGATTTAAACGAGATGTAATAAGTTCCGAGAAGGGCAGCGGTTTTTTGCTGCATGATTTGGTTCACATGCTGGCTGTGCGATTGCAGGGGGATACATAGCAGAAAAACTGCAATAACGGTAACAGCCGGCCGGATGATAGAATGGCGGATCATGGCGCGACAATTTTAGTTCGCCTAAAGTTACGATGCTTCCCTGCCGCAGCGGGAGCTAATATTACGGGTGGAAATAACAGGATTAGTTGGATGCAGAGGGTCAGGCTTCGGGCGCGGGTATCTCATGCCAGCTGCTGGCGAAGAACACATAATCGCTTTTGCGGCCGGTAGCCTCGATGTATTTCCCGGCCAGTTCGGCCAAAGGGTTGTCTGTAAAGGGATTGCCGCCGGCGGGACGAATGAGGAAGGCCCCCTCCGGCGTTTCGATGTACACGCCGAGACTTTCGCTTTTGGTCGTTCTGGCGAAGGTCTTTAACACCAGCCGGCCTCTTACGGTCACTTGTGTATGTTTTTTATCGTCTGACATATTCGCGGTGCCCGAGTATTTCACCGTTCCTTTCTTTTACCACCAGCACTTTTGTGCTTTTAAACCTGCCATGGACGGTGCTTGCCGAATATACATGAAATTTCACCGGCGCGGAAAACGATTTTATGCCGCGTGTAAGCGGCGCCTGTTTCACGGCGTTCACGAACACTTTTTTGTTGCGTTTGCCGGGTAGTTTTTTTGTTTGGAGAAAGGCTTTTAACGCGGCGTCTTCTTTCTTTTCGGCAACGGGTTTGGGTACGGAAATAAAGGCGGACAAAGCGACGCCTTTTGCAACAGCGCCCGCGCGCCGGTTCTCACGTTTATCGCCCGCGGCGGGAACGGCCACAGCCGTGAGGGAAGGATCGCCGAGAAGATAGAATTGCGCGATGGTCTTCAGCTCATACGGGTCCAGCGCAGGCCCCATTTCACTGAGGAACTGCTGCCGCGCTTCGAGGAAGGCGCGGCCGGTGGAAGCGCCTTTGATGGCATGGATCAGAAAGTATTGCGTAAGCAGGTCCGCCAGGCCCTGGCCTTTTGCGGGCCCGTAAGCGATAGTGGAGCTGCCGGCGAAAGCGATCGCGTGGTTCAGCAGGTAATTGTTCGCAATGCTGAGATGCCCGTCCGCCGTCAGCGAAGGATCGTACAGCTGCGCGCCGTAACAGCATTCCGCCGCCACTATCGTGCCTTTGCCGATCTTTTTGGCAAGCAGCGAAGAACGCAGGGCTTCAGGGAATTTTGTTCCTTTCTGGCCATAGTAGCTCGGGTCTTCCAGCGCGCCATGACAGTTGATGAAATGCGTGGCGGCCTTCAGCTGCGCGTTCGTCCATTCCGGGCCGAGAGCGGGAGAGAGCTGCAAAGCGGCATTGTCGCCGAAAATATTGCGCAGGCTTTCCCCGGTGGACAGGCGCCAGTCGTACGCGCTGACGCTGAAATACCGGCGGTACAGCTGTTGTTTGCCCGGTTTGCTGGCCGTTACGTCTTTTGCCAGCGAATGAAAATATGCAGGATCGTTCCCGCCGGGCACGTCGGGCAGGCGGCCTACCACGCGGGTGGGCGACACGAACCTCCCGGCATCGGTACTGTACGCGGCTTCACAGGCGTATGGCAGATCACTCGGGATCAGCCGGTCTTCGTCGTCTTCGCTGAACAGCAGGTTGCGCAAAGGTTGAAAAGGGATCACGTCCTGCGCGCCGGCAATGAGCAGGTAATCCGGTTCGAAATGCCTGAACAGCCCGTCGATAGCGGCTTTGTGCTGCTTTGCACTGCCTGGTTCGCTTACAACCGGCGATTTATATTTTTTCATGACGGCGGCATCGTCCACAAAAACGATCTCGCTGTGCAGCCCGCGTTTTTTATCCGCGGCCTGTATCGTTTTCAGGTCTTTTAAAATGGAAGTGTGTTTGCCGCCGTACTTTTTTTGCAGCGCGGAACGGTTGGACACAATGAGCTTGTCCTTTTTCATTTGGGGTATGTTTTGGGGTGGCGTAACGGTACGAAATTAAGCTATTTCGCACGTATTGCATAAATGCGGGGGAATGAGTATTTTAATCCTTCAATCAATCCATATGAAGTACCCGCGTTTTACCTCAGTGCTTATGCTCACACTTTTTGCGATGACCGCCAATGCCCAGCTGATGACCCGTTATACGGTGAAGGCGGGAAAATTTCCCCGTCACAATACCATCATTTCCATTCCCGGCGAAGCAAAAAGGAGCGACGTGTACCAGCTTTACCGCGTGGACGGCAGTACCAAAACGCCCGTCAGCGTGCAGGTGAGCAACGGCAGGTTCGTATGGCTGCTGGGGGAGGACCTGTTGCCGGGGCAGCAGCGGGTGTTCGAATTGTGGAAGAACGGGAAGAAAACCGCGCCGGCCGATCCGGAAGACGCGGTGACCGTCGATAATTCCGCGGAAGGGTTCATGGTGAAACGCGGCCGCAAACCGGTACTGTTCTACCAGGCTGCCATCAAAGACGTTCCGCCAGGCGTGGACACCGCGTTCAGAAGAGGCGGTTTTATCCACCCCGCATTTACTCCCGGCGGAAAAGTGCTCACCAATATCCAGCCCAAAGACCACTACCATCATTACGGCATCTGGAATCCATGGACGGATACGGAGTTTGAAGGACAGACCGTCGATTTCTGGAACCTCGCAAAAAGGTCCGGCACGGTGCGCGTCAATTTTGAAAGCGACCGCAATTACAGTGTTTCCGGCCCGGTATGGGGCGGCTTTTTGCAGGTGCAGGACCATGTGGTGCTCGGCAAAGGCGGTCCTGATAAAACGGCCATCGTGGAAGAGCTGGAAGTAAGCGCCTACGGCGGCACCAAAGACGTGCAGATATGGGATTACAATTCC
>CBINIO010000520.1:0-3383 GCA_966250725.1 uncultured Chitinophaga sp. | reverse complement strand
TCATATGTGTGAGATTGCTCTAACGTGTTAATGATGAATGGGACCGCCTTGCCGGAATGGCACAGGGACTAATCATTCAAAGTGAAGTTTTTCGGAGGATGGGGGTTAAAAATTATACCGCATTTAACACGCGTCAGGTGGTTTTTATATAGGAAGGGAAAAAATATCTCATGACAATGTGGTGCAATTTATATAGAAAAAGAACACGAAGTATGATTTTTTTGTGAAATGCATGATTTAGCCGGTAAGTGGACGGTTTAGGTCAATTAATGTCCCGTGTATATCGGACCATGCGTTAAAATTAAAATTCATGCATTTAAATTTACCATATGTTGTCTGGCCGGTCTTTTACGGGGCCCGTGCAAAGCCGTCCCGATGAACGTATACCGGACGAACCATTGATAAGTAGCCAGCGAAACAGCGGAGGTAACGGCCAGTATCAATATGAACCGCAGGCCGCCCGGTATGTCGGTGAACAAAAATGCGATCTGCAAACCGGCCACCATCATCAGGTGCACGATGTAGATCCAGTACGACGCATCGGACATATAACGGAAGGCAGCGCTTTCGCGGTTGAGATATTTTAAGAACAGCCCGATCATACCGAAGGTGAGGAATACCGTCTGCATGGCCAGCACTAACTTGATCGCCCAAACGAAGGGCGTGGCGTGCTCGCCCCGGAGCACCACCATGTAGAACGCTGCAACTGCCAGCAGGGCGCCAAAGGAAATATAGGTCCAGGCGCGTTGCCTAAGGTCTCCCAGGCGGGCCGCGTTCTTATGCATAAGATACCCGGCCGCAAAAAAGAAACCGTAATAAAGAAGATTGGGCAGGCGCGGGACAATGCCGGTGGAAACCTCGATCACCAGCTCCCTGGAAAATATGATCTGGACCAGCGCCAGCATTATGCCTGCAACCAGCGGCTGCGGAACGGACGACATATTGATCTTCCGTTTTCTAAGGAAAGCGGGCACCAGGTTGCGGAAAACCGGGCGTTGCAGCACCAGCATCGCTATGTAAAAAAAGACCAGGTAATACAGGAACCATAAATGGGCCATACCGTTCCAGCGGAAAAACTGCGACCTGAAGGCTGCCCATGCTTCGGGCCGCGGCAGCGCATCGGCAATAAAATATTTATAGTACAGGAAAGGAGCGATCGTGAAGGGCAGGATAAATATCAGGCTGGCAGCAAAGGGAATGATGATCCGCCTGATGCGGTGTTGAATAAAGGAACGCTCGCCGATCCTGAGATACAGCATGCGCGCAAAAAAGCCCGCTACCACGAAAAACAGCTGCATCCTGAAAGAATGTATGAAAAAATACAAGCCGTCAAAAAAATAGCTGTGCATTTTATTGTCAGAAGGCCAGGACGGATTCGGATAAACCTTGTAGGCTATTATTGCATGTAAAAGGACGCCCAGTAACATGGCAATACCTCTCAACGCATCCAATCCGTATATCCTGTTTTCCGTTTGCAGAGGTTTCATTGTTAAAAATTTAGTGAGCGATGGTTCAGGCAATACTGCGTTTTGATTTGTCCCAGGCGGCAGACTGCTTTTTCTGCAGGAACCTGAAAAAACCTTCATAAACCGCCACATTCATGAAAAGGAAATAAAAAGGGATATAAAAAAGCCTGGATTTTACCTGCCGTTTCGCCTGCTGGTAGCCAACCAGCGCCGCAAGATAAAAGAGCGCCTGGCAGGTTAGAACAACGTTGTACGCCAGCCCCGCATTTTGCCACACCAGTATCGCGTTCGTAAACAGCAATACCGGCATGCTCAAAGGGCTCAGGGTCCATCGCAGCACGCGGTGGGAAATATACTGGAAGGAAAGCACGGGGAATTTCACCACGTTCAGCAACGCCTTCAGCTTTATGATCGACTGGAAGCCGCCCGCACAGATCCGCACCTTGCGTTTATGCTCTTCTTCCATGGAAAACGAGGGTTCCTCCATTGCGAAGGCGTCAGGCGCGTAAGCGATGCGGTACCCTTTCAGGTTGATCCGCAATGAAATAATAAAGTCGTCCAGGATAACGTCTTCCTCAACCGGTTCGAACAGGGAAGTACGGACGGAAAATAGTTCGCCTGCCGCGCCGACAACGGAATACAATTCCGCATCGAGCTTTTTCAGGAAGGATTCGTATTTCCAGTAGATGCCTTCCGTGGAGGCGGCATCGCCTTTGCCGGTCACCTTTTTTTCACCGGCAACGCCCCCTGTCTTTTCATCGGCATAATGTTTTACGATATTCCTGACCGCGGCCGTATTCAGCATCGTGTTCGCATCACAGAAAATAACGAAGGGCGTTTTTACAAACGGCATGGCGCGGTTGATCGCGGCGGTTTTACCTTTCCGTGCGGGGATATGCAGCAGCTCGATACGTGGCTCCCCGCGAATGATGTCCATTGTGCCGTCGGTAGACCCGTCCGTCACAAAAATGATATGAAACTTGTCGGACGGATAGTCCAGCGCCAGCGTGTTGCCGATCTTTTCCCTGATATGATCTTCTTCGTTATAGGCAGCGACCACCAGGGTGACGCCTGGCTCAAAAGGTACGCCGGGAGCCGTTGTGCGGGCAAAGACCTTTTTTATCTTCGTCAGGATGTACAGTAAAATGCCATACCCGAGATAGTTATAGAACAGTATAAAAAAACTGGCAAAGAATAGTATGTAAACTAAGGTCATGGAGTAACAACATTTGATTTGTCAGGTAGCCCAGCATTTCTGGCCGGGCTTGAGCGGCACTACGCCGCTATAATGGCCGGGGATATAATCGTACGCGAGACCCTGGGTCGCGCCTTTCCGGGAAGTGCAGTAGCCGCGCACCGTATATTTTTTCATGGTCACAAAAAAAGGATCGCCCAGCAGCCTGCGTGATATTTTCCCTTTTAAGCCGGCGTAAGGCCTGTCGCGCCGCTCGAAGTAGCCCGTGATCTCTTTTTTCGCTGCTTCATCGCAGGCCGCAAAAGATTTCCCGTATTTTGAATGCGCATAATCTTCAACATCCCGTAATCCGTCGAGGAAACGGTTCTGAACTTTACGGGGAGAGCAGTCTTTGATCAAAGTGATCACCACTGCGCCTGCCCCCGCGCTCCTGGCGCCGGGAGTATCCGTTTCGGGTATGATCACTTCGGCCATCTCATTGATCAGGTCCTTGTACTGATCGATGGCGGCAATGTCCGGCTTGCTGTAGAAGCGCAGCCAGAAAGCCCCGCTTCCTGCCGCTGCAACGGCGCCGCTGATAACGGCGATATCGCGTATCGCTTTTCTCCTGTTCATCCTTTATCTGATTTTGCGGTATAGGTCTTTTGAAACTCCTGCAGCCAGTCGTTTATATTAATGCCGTTATCCGGGTGATCCGGAATAAGATTTGTTGTATACGTCTT
>CBINIO010000519.1:0-3384 GCA_966250725.1 uncultured Chitinophaga sp. | reverse complement strand
GGATTGGCTTCCTCGCCATTGTACGCAGGCCCCAGGATGTTGGTGATGGGGATGTTGAAATGATTCGCGAAGCTGAAATCGCGCTGGTCGCCGCAAGGCACGGCCATGATGGCGCCGGTGCCATAACCCGCCAGCACGTATTCGGACGTCCATACGGGGATCTTCCGACCGTCGAACGGGTTTACCGCGTAAGCGCCGGTAAAGCAGCCGGTGATCTGTTTCACTTCGGCCATCCGTTCGCGTTCGGAACGGCTTTGCACGTATTCTTTATAAGCGGTGACGGCTTCCAGTTGTTCAGATGTGGTGATACGTTCCACCAGCTCGTGCTCCGGCGCTATCACCATGAAGTCCACGCCAAAGATCGTGTCCGGGCGGGTAGTGTATACGACGATATTTTCGAGGGAACCGGCGATGTTGAACTTGATCTCCGCGCCCTGGCTCTTGCCGATCCAGTTGCGCTGCATGTCTTTCATGGCCTCGCTGAACGAAACTTTCTCAAGCCCTTCCAGCAGGCGGTCCGCATATTCGGTGATACGCAGGAACCATTGCCGCATTTTTTTCTTGATCACGGGATGCCCGCCGCGTTCGCTCACGCCGTTCACCACCTCGTCGTTCGCCAGCACCGTGCCCAGCGCGGGGCACCAGTTCACCTCCGCATACGCGAGGTACGCCAGGCGGTATTCCATCAGTATCTCCTGCTGCCGCTCGTAATTATACTGGTTCCATTCGTCGGCGCTGAAGCGGATCAGGCGGTCGCCGGGACATTCGTGATGCGCGTTGCCGTCGGCCTCAAAAATGCGCACGAGCGTTTCGATGGGCTCGGCCTTGTTGGCATGACGGTTATACCAGCTGTTGAACAGCTGGAGAAAAATGTATTGCGTCCATTTGTAATAGGCAGGGTCGCTCGTACGGAACTCGCGTTCCCAGTCGAAGCAGAAACCGATATTGTCCAGCTGGCTGCGGAAGGAATTGATATTGGCCTCCGTGGTCACCGCGGGATGCTGACCGGTTTCGAGGGCGTACTGTTCGGCGGGAAGGCCAAACGCGTCGTACCCCATCGGGTGCAGCACGTTAAACCCTTTGAGGCGTTTGAAGCGGGCGTAAATGTCCGACGCAATGTAACCCAGCGGATGACCCACATGCAAACCCGCCCCCGAAGGGTAAGGGAACATGTCCAGCACGTAACACTTGGGTTTGCTGCTGTTGTTGCTCACCCTGTAAGCACCGGTTTTTACCCAGTGCTCCTGCCATTTCCGTTCGATCTGCCTGAAATTATACTCCATATGCGTAAAAAGCCCGGATTTCCGGGCGAATATTAGTAAATTAAGATTTTGCCCCGATTTTCCAACCGGTGGATTTTTTACATAATAAAAAATGTTAAAATACCGTTTGGGATGGCAAATGTAAACATAACTCCCAATTTTTATTATTTTCGCCCATAAACTAAAGAGGAATGGCTCAATCAGGGAAATCATCAGCAAAGAAATCGAAGCCGTCGTATATCTATTCAATCATCGGTGTTACACTGGTATTGATCCTGCTCGGCGTACTCGGCCTTTTTATGATCAACGCCCGCAACCTGAGCCGTTATTTCAAGGAAAGCATTGAGCTACAGGTATTTCTGCGCGAAACCGTGAAAGACGAGCAGGCCATCCTGCTGAAAGATTCGCTGGCCGTGATGCCCTTTGTAAAGCAGATCGAGTACGTGTCGAAAGATATGGCGGCGGAGCGGTTCAAAAAAGAGAACCCGGAAGAGAATTTCGCCATCCTCGGCTACAACCCGCTGGACGCAAGCATCGATATCACCCTCTACGAACGGTACGTGCATCCCGACAGCCTGAAGATGATCGAGGAGCATATCAAGAACAGGGTGGCCGTGCGCGAGCTGAACTATCCGAAAACGCTTGTGACGCAAGTGCTGGACAAAGCGCAGAAGATCGGCCTCGTGTTGCTGGTGATCAGCATCGTAATGGCGGTCGTAGTGCTTTTCCTTATCGACAATACCATCCGCCTCGCGATGTACAGCAACCGGTTCCTGATAAAGACCATGCAGATGGTGGGCGCCACCCGCTGGTTCATCGCGAAGCCCTTCGATATGCGCAGCATCATCAACGGCGCCGTGAGCGCGGTGTTAGCTATCGCGGCCCTGATCGCGCTCATGTACATGGCCGAATCGGCCTTGCCGGAGCTGAAAGCCATGCGCGATTACCTGATGACCAGCCTGCTGTTTCTCGGCCTCATTGCCATCGGCATCGTGATTTCGCTGCTGAGCACGCACCGCGCGGTGATGAAGTACCTTAAACTGAAGCTGGACGATTTATATTGATCAAAAGTTAACTTACGATAATGGCAAAAGAAACCAAACAAGGCGAACAACAAAGCCTCTTCGGGAAAACCAATTACCAGCTGATGCTGGCAGGCGTCGTGCTGATCGTGATCGGCTTTTTGCTGATGATGGGCGGCAACAGCTCCGATCCCAACCGCTTCTCGCCCGAAGAAGTGTACAGTTTCCGCCGCATTACCCTGGCGCCCATCGTGATCCTGCTCGGCCTGGCCGTGGAAGCGTACGCCATCATGCGCAAACCCAAACAATAAACATACAGGAAAATATTCCCTCATACAGCGATGAACACTTCATCGCTTTTCTTATTTTTTCAGCATCATGAGCATTTTAGAAGCGATCATCATTGCGATTGTAGAAGGACTGACAGAATTCATCCCCGTTTCATCCACCGGCCATATGATCATAGCCAGCAGCCTGATGGGGATCAATAAAGACGAATTTACCAAGCTCTTTGAGATATGTATCCAGCTGGGGGCCATCCTGGCAGTAGTGGTGCTGTACTGGAAAAAATTCTTCAATTTCAGCAGCCCGCAGTTTTACCTGAAGCTGTTCCTCGGCGTGCTGCCCGCGCTTATCGTCGGTTACCTTCTCGGCGACCAGATAGACAGCCTGCTGGAAAAGCCGGAAGTAGTGGGCGCTACGCTGCTGCTGGGCGGTATTGTGCTGCTGTATGTGGACAAATGGTTCAATTCCCCCACCATCAAATCCGATGAAGGGATGAATTATTTCCAGGCGATCCGCATCGGCCTGTTCCAGTGCCTGGCGCTGGTGCCGGGCGTAAGCCGCAGCGCGGCCACCATTATCGGCGGCATGCAGCAAAAGCTGACCCGTCATGCCGCGGCCGAGTTCTCCTTTTTTCTCGCCGTACCCACCATGGCAGCCGCCACGGGTTACAAGCTGCTCAAACACCGCGACCCGCCGCTGTTCGAGAACCTGTCGCAGGTGGTGGCGCAATCCGACGCGGACGCCGAGCGTTTCGAGGCGCTGGGCGCAAGGCCGGTGACGGTGTCGGGCCACCTCAAGGTCGACACCAATCCGCC
>CBINIO010000518.1:0-3388 GCA_966250725.1 uncultured Chitinophaga sp. | reverse complement strand
CGGTTGCCGTGAATTGAAGACTACATTTTTTGAATAACCTTCGATCGTAAAAGTCATGCCTCACCGCATGGCTTTTCTAATTTTTTTGCCGCGAAACTCCGCAGGAGTATGTAACTTAAACGGACATATTCCCGATAGCCCATGAACACATCCTCCCAAACGCTGAAAACATACGCCGCCATCGGCGCATGTATGGGCTGGGCCGCGGTTGCCGGTCAGCTGTACCTTTCCATCGTTCACCGCACCATACCGCTGGGCGAGCTGCTGCTCCGCTTTATCGGGTATTTCACCATCACCACCAATACGCTCGCGGCGCTTACGTTCACCGCTTTCTGGCTTCCGCGCGATACCAAACGGGGACGTTTGCTGAGAAAACCTTCTTCCGTGTTCGCCGTCACCGTATTTATTATCGTCGTGGGCGTGATCTACAATATCATCCTTCGGTTTTTGTGGGCGCCGCAAGGCGTGCAGCGTGTGATAGACGAGCTGCTGCATTCCGTGCAGCCGGTTTATTTTCTTTTGTTCTGGCTGCTGTTCACGCCCAAAAAAGGATTGAAGATAAAACAGTTCAACCCCTGGCTGCTGTACCCGCTGGCCTATATCCTGTACGTGATCCTGCTGGGCCTTTGCACGGGGCATTACCCCTATCCTTTCGCCGACGCGGAATTGCTCGGTTATCCCAAAGCCCTGCTGAACGGGGTCGCCATCATGGCCGGGTTCTGGGTGCTGGCTTGGCTGCTGGCGGGCGTTGCGCAGCTGGGGAAGCGCCGGAACAGCAACTGACCGTTTTTTAATGCTTGTTAATCTCTTTGCAAGGGCCTATATTTGTTACACCCTTCCATCAACCTCCCTTGAATCAATATGAACAGACAGCTCCGAAGCCGCAACGGTCGCGCTTCCGGGTGTATCTGCCTGTATTAAAACATCGAGATTATGACAAAGAACATTTACATCGCAGGCGCCGGGGCCATCGGCAAGGCGCTGGCGGTTTTCCTGAAAGCGGCCGGCCGTAATGCGGTATTGCTGCGCGGCAGCGCGGACGATCTGCCCGCTTATAACGAGCCGCTGAAAGTGCTGCTGGAAGACTGGGAGATCAGCGGCGCGGAGGTCGATATCAGCACCATCCACAATTTCGACGCGCTCGACGGCATTATCGTGATCGCCAGCAAATCGTACGGCAACCGCCGGATCGCGCGTTCGCTGCAGGGCAAGACCGGCAGCTCTCCCATCGTGATCCTGCAAAACGGGCTCAACGTGGAGCAGCCTTTTACGGACGGCGGTTTTCCTGGAATATACCGCTGCGTGCTGTTCGTGACCAGCCAGGTGATGAACGACGGCAAAGTGCGTTTCAAACCTGTTGCCGAATCGCCGATCGGCATTATCAAAGGAGATGAGAACGGGTTGAAGGAAGTGGTGGAATTGCTCAGCACACCGCATTTTCAATTCAAAGCGGAAACAAACATCCAGCCTGTGATCTGGAAAAAAGCCGTCATCAATTGTGTGTTCAATTCCATATGCCCGTTGCTGGAGGCGGATAACGGCATCTTCCACCGCGAACCGCAGGCGCTGGCCATCGCGCGGCGGATCATCACGGAATGCACGGGGATCGCGTCGCTCTCGGGCGTTACGCTGGACGCGCGTGAAGTGGAAGAAAACCTTTTGCAGATCAGCCGCTCTTCGGACGGGCAGCTTATATCCACCCTGCAGGACATCCTGCACAAACGCGAGACCGAAATAGACACCCTCAACGTGGAAGTTGCGCGCATCGCCGCTTCGCTGGGGAAAGCGGACAACGTTACGGAAACGCGCATGCTGGGGGAGCTCATTCAATTAAAATCAAGCCTTAACAGATAATCCCGCACTTATGAAAACAATGCTCATCACCGGCGCCAGCCGCGGCATCGGCGCCGCTACCGCGCTGATGGCGGCCGAAGAAGGATACGCCGTGGTAGTGAACTACCGCCGCAATGAAGCCGCCGCGCAAAAGATCACCGAAGCCATCACCGCCAAAGGCGGCACGGCCATTTCCGTCAAAGCGGATATTTCGAGCGAAACTGATATCATACAGCTCTTTGAGGAGACAGACCGCCGCTTCGGCCGGCTCGATTGCCTGGTGAACAACGCCGGCGTACTCGAAACACAAATGCGGCTGGAAGAGATAGATGTGCAGCGGCTTTCGAGGATATTCACGGCCAACATCACTGGGCAGTTCGTTTGCGCAAGGGAAGCCGTTAAAAGAATGGCCTTCCGCCACGGCGGCAAGGGCGGCAGCATCGTGAACGTATCGTCGGTAGCGGCCAAAACGGGCGCTCCTTTCGAATACCTGGACTACGCCGCATCCAAAGGCGCGATCGACACGTTCACCCTCGGCCTCGCCAAAGAAACCGCTACCGAAGGCATCCGCGTGAACGCGGTGCGGCCGGGGTTTATTTACACGGATATTCACGCGGACGGCGGCGAGCCCGGGCGGGTGGACAGGGTGAAACACCAGGTGCCCATGCAAAGAGGCGGTCATGCAGCGGAAGCCGCCGCGGCAATACTATGGCTGGCTTCAGACAAAGCGTCTTACACCACCGGGACATTTATAGACGTGGCCGGCGGACGGTAAAAAAAGCCGGATAAACATCCGGCTACGTTTTACGTTGATATAATTTAAGTCTAAATATTGCTGATAAGCCTGATAGACATCAGGCTACGGCTTCTTTTACAAACTATATACTTGAAAAAAAAGACCACATTGTTATCGTAAGACCTGTTTGATCGTATCCAGCAGCCTGCCGGACACCACCGGCTTTTCCACCACCGCCGCGGCCCCGCAGCGTTTTGCTTCCATATCCATCCCCGGCGCGCCGGATACGATCACCACCGGCACTTCTTTCATCGTGTCGCTGCGTTTCAGGTGATGACAGATCTCCATCGCGTCCATGTTCAGGAACTGGCTGTTGACCACAAACAGGTCCGGCTTCGCAAAATCGTATTTCAGCAACTGGATGTCCGTTGTAACCAGCTCTACCGTAAAGCCGTGCTGGCCGAGCAAACGCTGGTATACCTGCACGCTTTCTATATTCCTTTCTATGATCAGGATCGTTTTGTTCATAATGCTAAGCTGGTAAAGATTCAATAAAAGAATACCCGGCGGGACTCCGCTATCCCTGCGGATTACGGCAACCCTGCGGTATATCGCAAAACGATATCCTCGAACTGTTTTTAATACGGGAGATTTTTTACGGGAGATGCGGTCTGCCGCAAAGCGGCGTCCGGCTTGTCCCCTGCGGCTGGGGGATCATCTGATCAGCGCGCAATACCAGATGAAGATCTTTTCAGGAAGGTATTGCCGGGGAACACGGAATGATAAGAACCGTTTGCCCCTGAAAGGCGTCACAAGCGG
>CBINIO010000517.1:0-3389 GCA_966250725.1 uncultured Chitinophaga sp. | reverse complement strand
CTCCGGGCGAGGGCCGGGGCCAAATTTAAACAAATGGCCCAAATACGAGGCAAGCGGTTAAAATTGTTATTTTTGTAGGGAGACGACAGCCCAAATTTATGATCAAAGCAACAGTGAGCGGCCTGGAGCCGTTTGAAATAATCGCCGCCGGCGCGGATGCCGGAAATGTGGAATGTAACGGGAAGCAGGTTAGCTGGAGCGCGGAAGCGCTGCCATCCGGCGGTTTCAGCATTCTTATGGACGGAAAAAGCTTCGTGGCGGAGGTGGTGAAGATCGACAGGGACACCAAAACGGTGAGCCTGCAGATCGGCCAGGCGCTGTACGAAGTGGCGCTGGAGGAGCCGATGGACAGGCTGCTGGCGGCCATGGGCATCAGCGAGGCGGCCAGCCGCAAGATCAACGACATCAGGGCGCCCATGCCCGGCATGGTGCTGAAAGTGCTGGTAACGCCGGGGCAGGCCATTCAAAAAGGCGACCCGGTGCTGGTGCTGGAAGCCATGAAAATGGAAAACGTATTCAAGGCCGCGGCGGACGCCGTGGTGAAGGAAATAAAAGTCTCCGAGCGCACCGCCGTAGAAAAAGGCGAAGTGCTCATCGTGCTGGAATAATATTTGTATAGAGGGAACGTTATGCACCGATTCAGAATGAAACTGTTATATCTGTTCTGCTGCCTTTTGTCCGTTTCGGGGCTTTCGGCGCAGGACCCATCGTATTTTGTATACATACAACACGAAAAACAGCAGCCTTTTTACGTGAAGATAGACGGGAAGCTGCTCAGTTCTTCGGAAAGGGGGTATGTGATACTGCCGAAGCTGCAGGCCGGCAAAGTGCCGGTGACCGTGGGTTTCCCGAAAAGCGAAGCGCCCGAGCAGCAATTCGTGATCCGGCTCAACGGCACCCGCGATTATGGTTACCTGCTGAAAAACACGGGCGATAAAAAATACGCCCTGTACGACCTGCAAACCTTCGCCTCGCTGAAAGCGGGCGGCGGCGCCGGACCGGCGGAAGAAGAGGTGGCCGTAGCGCGCATCTCCGACGAGAACGCCACGCCCGAGCAGAAAGAGCTGATCAATAACGTGCAGGCAGACGTGGAAGCCGCCCTGGGCAAAAACACCGATACCTCCGTGGACCCGCAGGAGCCGAAGAAAAAGAACAGCTTCGCCACCGCGCTCGATAAGGTAGTGAAGGACGACCGGCCGGACGATATGCCGCTGGAATTCCCGCAGCCCAAACCCGCCGCGCCCGCGCCCGTTGCCGCCGCGGTGGATATGACGCCCGCTGTCGAAGCCCCCGCGCCAAAAAGGTCCCGCAACAGGAAACGCAACAGGGACCGCGCGCCGCTTACAGCGGAAGAGCAGGAATTGCTGAAAAGCGTGATGGAAGAGGAAAAACGTGCCGCAGCCGACGAGGCGCTGCGCGAGACCGAAAGCACCGCCGAAATAAAGGCCGATTCCGGGAACAGCGAGGTGCAGCCGATTGCGGAAGAACCGGTGAAACCGAAAAAAGAAAAGAAAACAAAGAAAAAGCGCAGCCAGCCCGAGCCTGAATTTATCGACTTCGGCGCGGAAGGGGCCGCTACCGTTCCCGCCGCCGCGCCGGCTGAGCGCACCGTGGAGGCGACCGCCGAAGCCGCCGGCGAAACCGCCGAAATAAGCGCCAGGGAAGCGCGCGAAGCCAAACGCCGGAAAAGGAAGGCCGAGCGCGAGCTCGCCATCCGCGAAGGCGAGATCAAGGACAGTATCGCCAACGCCGAGTTCAACCGCGACGTGGAAGCAGTGAACGAAAAAAGCGCAAAGAAGATATCCTCCGTTACCATGGTGAATTCCGATTGCGAAAAAGTGCTGGAGGTAGACGATTTCCGCAAGCTGCTGCGTAATATGAACGGTAAAAAGACCGACGAGGACATGGTGGACGCGTTCCGCCGGGGCACCCGCAACGTATGCGTGAGCACCGAGCAGCTGCGCGCGCTGGCGCAGCTGATAGCCACCGAGGAAAACCGCTACCAGCTGCTGGATGCGGCCTATCCCAGGACCTACGACTCGCAGAATTTCGCCGAGCTGGGAGACCTCCTGAAAGACGATTATTACCAGGGGCGTTTTAAGGCGATGATCAAAAAATAGCCGCCGCCCGGACCGATATTGCAAATGGTGAATGACGTTGTTATTCACCATTTGTCGTTTTAAAATTCCCTACTTTCGCGCATCATGGCCAGGTATTTCATTGAAGTGGCATATATGGGCGGGCGTTACGCCGGTTTCCAGGTGCAGCAGAACGCGCTGACGGTGCAGGCCGAGATCAACCGCGCCATCAGCCTGCTGATGCGGGAAACGGTGGAAACGACCGGCTCCAGCCGGACGGACGCGGGCGTGCATGCGCGGCAGAACTTTTTGCATTTTGATACGGAGAAGGCGCTGCATCCGCAGTTCATGTACAAGATGAACGCCATATTGCCGCCGGACGTGGTGCTGAAGGGCGTGTACGCGGTGCCGGATGAGCTGCACAGCCGGTTTGCGGCCACGGGCCGGGCTTACGAGTATACGTTGTACCCGTTCAAAGACCCGTTCATGCGCGACCGTGGTTATTATTACCCTTATACGATCGACTTTGGGCTGCTGCAGGAAGCGGCCGCCGCGGTAATGGAGTATACCGACTTCAGCACGTTCAGCAAGCGGAACACGCAGGTGAAGACCTTCAATTGCGCGATAAAGGAATCTTATTGGTCGAGGGAAGAAGGTCGTTTAGTCTACCGCGTTAGTGCGAACCGTTTTTTGCGCGGGATGGTGCGGGGGCTGGTGGGCACGATGCTGCGGGTGGGCCGCGGGAAGCTGACGATGGCTGAATTCCGCGCGGCGGTGGAGAGCAGGGATTGTACGCAGGCGGATTTCGCGGTGCCGGGGCATGGGCTGAGCCTGATGCGGGTGATGTATGCGGACGGGGCGTTGGGGGAAAATATTGGAAGATAGAATTCGCTGTGGCAGGGTGTTACGGCTGATTGTGAGAAATAATTGCTGAAAACATTTGGAAGTACCGGGAAAAAGTCTCTACCTTTGCATCCCGCTAACACGGAAAACACGTAGTTCTTTGCATGCTTTTTCTTTTTGCTGCACGTTGTAAAAGCCGGACCAGCTTGGTTTTCCGGGGTTCCGGCGATAAGGCCGGGATAAAAAAAGCCCAAAGAAAAATTTGGTTTAGAAAAATACTTCTTCTACCTTTGCGACCCGCTAACGCGGTAAACTACACTTGCTCTTTACATCTTTACGTTCTTCCAAAAGCCTTTACGGGCGTACTTTTCAGGGGAAAATGAAATTGAAAAAAGATTGAAAGTTTCTGCTGAAAAAATTTGGAATGGAATAAAAACTCCTCTACCTTTGCACTCCCTTCGCGGGGCG
>CBINIO010000516.1:0-3398 GCA_966250725.1 uncultured Chitinophaga sp. | reverse complement strand
CATCCGGGGACGGGTGGCTGTTTTTTTGTTGATGGGTTTTGGAGATGGGTATTTGGATGGACTTGATCGGTCACAATATTCAAGGCGATTTTTGCCAAATCTTAATGATAGCAGGCTGTTAAATAGAAAAGAGTCTTCAAGGAGACAAAATCTTTCAGAAAACAGCTAGAGTTCTTCCGCGCAAGAACCGGCGCATTTCCCGCAGTGATCAAACATTATCGTCAGTACTAACGAATTTATCCTGGTAAATCATCCAAAATCGCTCAAAAAGCAGTTAGAATTTCCGACTGAAATCAGCTAGAATTTCGGAACGGCGAACAACTTGCACATTACCCGCGAACGATCAAAATATTACCATCAGCATCAATAAATTTACTCCTGATAAAACAGCATTCACATCGGTTCGACCCTTCATTTCAGATCATAATTTATATTATGTTAAATACAATTATGGGCTATTCCCCTGTCTATGGCTTTCGGTTCAATCTTCCGATTCATAACCTTTTTAAGTATTGATTGAAATTGATCTGATGAAACTCGTGTTTACATTGGTTTCTTCATTCGCATATCTTGTTGATTATAAGTCGTTTTATGATGAACATTCAGATTAAAATTGTAAATAAAACAGCCGCTAATATTTTGATTTACAATTAAATACGAAGCATGAACTGAGATTTTGGATAAGTTTTGTTAATACACTTCGGTAATATTAGAAGTTTACATTCACAATAATTTGAGGGTCAATAATTTAACGAATTTTTACATACCGGCCGCAGCATACCCCGGCCTCATCGAAAATATCCTCCAAACCGGCGCACCCAAACTTCCCGCCAAAAATCCCTACTGGACCAAAAATGGAACAACCCCAACGGTTTTCGTTTCGTAATTTCACAAATTCAATAGAACGCCATGAACCTCGACAAATACATGCAATTCTGCCTCTCCCTGCCAGGCACGGAAGAAGGTTTCCCTTTCGGGGAACATACGCTCGTCTTCTTTGTAAAAGGAAAAATGTTCGCCCTGCTGGACGTGGACGGCTTCGAAAGCGTAAATCTTAAATGCGATCCTGACGAAGCCATCGAACTGCGGGAACGTTACGAAGGTGTAACGCCCGGTTATCATATGAATAAAAAACACTGGAACACCGTCTCTTTCGACGGCTCCATCCCCGATAAACTGCTGCTGGAATGGACGCGTAATTCCTACGACCTCGTAGTCGCCAGGTTGCCTAAAAAGCTGCGGGAAGAACTTCAATAACCTCGGCAACCAATTCACGGTACCGGCCAAACGAAAAAATGCCCGAAGGCACTGTCACATAAGTTAACACCCTCAAATCCCTTCATCCACCACAATGATCGTCTTCCCTTTACTCTTCCCCTCACGGCTTTCCGCGATCGCCGCGGCCGCCTGCTCCAGTGAAATCCGCCTGTCCACCGGTATCACGATCGCCCTGGAATCGATCAGCTCCCGCAACGCATCCAGCGATTCCGGCGTGCCTTTGGTCTCGAAATTCCCGCCATGCAGCCCGCGCTCCTCCAGCACCTGCTTATCCGCGACAAACTGCGTGGTAAACGCAGCGCCACCCCGCTTCACCAGCGCAAGCATCTTCTCGAATCCCGCCTTCCCGCTCACCAGGTCGATCAAAGCATCCGCCCCGCCGGAAAACTGCTCTTCCACCGGCGCCTTCTTATAATCGATGGTCCCGCTCGCGCCCAGCGACTTCATCCGTTCAGCCGCCGCCGCGCTTGACGTGGTTGCGATCACTTTGATGCCCTTGTTCCCCGCCACCTGCGTGATAAACGAACCCACGCCGCCCGTAGCGCCGATCAGCAGCAGGGTCTGCCCTTCCTTCAAACCGGTTTTCCCGATCAGCTGGATCGCCGTCATACCCGCCGTGGGCGCGGCCGCGGCATCCGTCAACGGTATATTTTCGGGAGCCTTGGAAATGGGAACGGTCTCGGGCACGACCACAAATTCGGCGTAAGAACCTTCGCCTACCGGCGCGTGCAGCACCTGGCCGTACACCTTGTCGCCGGTTTTGAAACGGGTGACGCCGGCGCCGGTTTCCACCACCACGCCCGCCATGTCCGCGCCGATGATCAGCGGGAACACGTGCGGCATATGGTCCTTTAATATCCCGTCTATCGTTTTCCAGTCAAACGGGTTGAGGCCCGCGGCGGCGATCTTTATTTTGAGATGCCCGTCCTTTACGACAGGCTCCTGCAAATCCTGCAATTGTGGTATGGCGTTGAACGTTTTTACTGCGACTGCTTTCATATCTGGTAATTTACACATTTCTTTCTTGCTGATGCCGGTCGCCGCAATCGACCCTGCCTGGAGCGCGATGAAGGAGAAAAGAAAAAACGCGTACCGATGTTGACCGGTACGCGTTTTTTCTTAAACGTTTTGCTTTAGCGATTTTTGCTCGGCTTACGGCCACCGCCATGAGAAGCTTTACCACCTTTGCTGGCGATAGCTCTTTGTTTTTCCTTATCCATTGCAGCAAAACCGCGACGGCTGGGCGTACGTTTCGGCTGTGCCTGTTCATGGGCGGCAGCATCGCCATCGGCCAGGGCTGCCTCTCTGCGGTTACGGCGATCATCGGCATCGAATTCGTTTTCGTCATAACCTTCCAGCCGTTGATTGTTGTCGTCGTTAAATTCATCCATGTCTTCATCTTCTTCGCGGCGCATTTGCCCGTGCCGTGTAACCTGGTCATCCTGATACGTACCATGATGCCTGGTTGCCTCCTGTGTTCCGGTAGTTTTAGCTTGTGTGACCATAATTAAGGATTTGATATGGTTAAGTGAATAATTGCATGTCGCTCAACAACATGTGGCATTTATGATGCCAACGACCGGCGGCCTTATACATAGAATTTATCTCAATGCCTAACCGATTCATCAAAAACAAATTATTCTTTGACAATGGCCGTACCGCAAACGGGCCGGCCCAACAACATTGTGGAATATTGCAAACAGCATGGGGCAACAAAAAAGGCAAGGGTCGCCCCTTGCCTTCTGTATTTTTGCTGTATCGGATTACAGGTTTTCGAGTTTCTTTTTTACTGCTTCTACCTTATCGTTCATGTTCTTGATAGCATAGATCTTTTGCAGTGCGTACAGCGCGCTTTCGTAAGTGCGTTTGTCGCTCGGCTCCAGGTTGCCCATGGCGATAAAGCCGGCGTCCGCTTTCTCAAAGAAAGGCAGGCTCTGGTCCATCAGGGTCTGTACTTTGGTTTGCAGCTCTTTTGCTTTCGGAGAGCTTTGCGCTTTGCTGTCCAGCGCGTTCAGCTCCTTGTTGAAAGCCACCGCACGGTTGAAATACAGCGCGCCCAGCTGGAAGTTCGCCGTAGCGTCGTCTCCTTTGAGGGACAGCGCTTTTTTATACTGCTCTTC
>CBINIO010000515.1:0-3414 GCA_966250725.1 uncultured Chitinophaga sp. | reverse complement strand
GTACAGCTGCTGGCAGGCGGCCAGCGTTCCGGTGAAAAGACGGAAGCGGGGACGGAAATCACGGAGCCGCATCAGCCGGTGGATGATCTGCCGTTTTAGAACAGCAGGAGGGAGGAGGTGGGAGCATCTCCTTCTTCTAACCTGCCGGCAACAAACCTCTCTTTCCACCCCGAAAAAAATTATCTCGCTGTAACCCGCCGTGACGCCTGATTTACAATGCGTCATGAAAATGTTTTTTTATTTAGAAGCGAAATATATTTGGTGGCGTGGATTTTTCGCTTACCTTTGCACCCACATTGCGAGGTAGAGCAGAGGTAGCTCGTCGGGCTCATAACCCGAAGGTCAGAGGTTCGAATCCTCTCCTCGCTACAAAAGAAAAAAGGTCCCGCTCAAGGAGCGGGATTTTTTATTTAGGGAAACAGCACATCAAACGCAGGGAAACGGAACATCAAAGCCGGACCGCCACAGGAACGGCTTTCTAATTTGTAGTACCTTTGCACCCGAATGCCCCTACCGGGCTAAAAACGATCTCATATGCACCGCGCAGGATTTGTAAACATATTTGGTAAGCCGAATGCCGGTAAAAGCACTTTGCTCAACGCGCTGCTGGGCGAAAAGCTGGCTATCGTGTCGCCAAAAGTACAGACCACGCGCCACCGCATCACCGGCATCGTTACCGAGCCCGGCTACCAGGTAGTGTTCTCCGATACGCCCGGCATCATCGACCCGAAGTATAAAATGCATGAGAAAATGATGGCCGCCGTAAAATCGGCCCTCGAAGACGCAGATGTTGCGCTGCTGCTCATGGACGCAAAGGACGATACCGCCGAAGCGCTCGCGCTGTTCGATTCGCTGAAGCTCAAGGCTAACAGCATTCTCGTGGTGAACAAAATGGACACCCTTGAGAAACCCGCGCTGGAAGCGCTGCGCGAACGCCTGGAAGCCTGGGGCAAATCCAAAGCCGTGGTGTTCATCTCCGCGCTGCAGAAAAAAGGGCTCGACGGGCTGATGAAGGCCATCCTGCAGCTGCTGCCGGAAAGCGAGCCTTTTTACCCGGAAGACACGCTCACCGACCGTTCCACCCGCTTCTTCGTGGCCGAAATGATCCGTGAAAAGATCTTCCACCTGTTCGACGAAGAGATCCCTTATCATACGGCCGTGCTGGTAACGCAATTCCAGGAAAAGGCCACCCTCACCAAGATCTCCGCGGAGATCATCGTGACCCGCGAAACGCAGAAAGGCATCATTCTCGGGGAAAAAGGGAAAAGCATCCGGGAGATCGGCTCGCGCGCAAGGGCGGACATCGAAAAGTTCCTCGACCGCAAAGTGTTCCTGGAGCTGCATGTGAAGGTGCGCGACAAATGGCGCGACAACGATACGTACCTGCGCGAGTACGGACTTATTTAACAGACAATTTTAAAAACAAGATCGATATGCCTGGTTTTACAGTAGCAATTGTGGGACGCCCCAACGTAGGCAAATCTACGCTGTTCAACCGACTGCTCGAAAAGCGGAAGGCCATTGTGGACGACGTTAGCGGCGTTACCCGCGACCGGCAATACGGCGTGGCCGACTGGAACGGTAAAACGTTCAACGTGATCGACACCGGCGGGTTCGTGTCCCGCAGCGAAGACGTGTTCGAACGCGAGATCCGCAAACAGGTGAAAATCGCCATGGAAGAAGCCAACGCGCTCGTGTTCATGGTAGACGTCACTACCGGCATCACCGACCTGGACGCCGATGTGGCCGACCTGCTGCGCCGCTCCGCCAAACCCGTATTCCTCGCCGTCAATAAAGTGGACAACCACGAACGCCAGCTGGAAGCCGCCGAGTTTTACAGCATGGGCTTCGAACGCATATATTTCCTCTCCTCCATGAGCGGCAGCGGCACCGGCGAGCTGCTGGACGATGTGGCCGCCCTCATCCCGGAAGACGACCAGGCCGTGAACGAAGAAGAGAACATCCCGAAGATCGCGATCATCGGGCAGCCGAATGTCGGCAAATCCAGCCTGCTCAACGCTTTGATAGGGGAGGAACGCAACATCGTGTCCGACATCGCAGGCACCACCCGCGATACGATCCATACGCGTTACAAGCTGTTCCAGAAAGATTTTATACTGATCGACACCGCCGGCATCCGCCGCAAGGCCAAGGTGCACGAGGACCTCGAATTTTATTCCGTGATCCGCGCCATCAAAGCGCTGGACGAAGCGGACGTGTGCCTGCTGCTGCTCGACGCCGAAAAAGGCATCGCCGGGCAGGACCTCAGCATTTTCAGTCTTGCCGCCCGCAAAGGCAAAGGCATCGTGGTGCTGGTGAATAAATGGGACCTGGTGGACAAGGAAACGAACACCGCCCGCGATTATGAAAAAGTGCTGAAGCAGCGCCTGGCGCCGTTTACAGACGTGCCCATCATTTTCGGTTCCGTTACCGAAAAACAAAGGATCTTTAAAGCCATCGAAACCGCGCTGGAAGTGTACGAGAACCGGCAGCGCAAAGTGCAGACGGCGAGGCTGAACGAAGTGATGCTGAAGGCCATCGACGCGTACCGCCCGCCGGTGGTGAGAGGCACGGCCATCAAGATCAAATACGTTACGCAGCTGCCTTCGCAAACGCCGGCCTTCGCCTTTTTCGCCAACCTGCCGGACGATATCAAAACGCCCTACAGGAACTACCTGGAGAACAAACTCCGGGAAAACTTTAATTTCCAGGGCGTTCCGGTAAGGATCTATTTCCGCAAGAAGTAAAATTCCTGTTATTAAATAAAAATTTATTTTGTAGAACGGGAATTTTGAATACCTTTGCGCCGATTTAAAAACAAAATCAACATGAAAAAATTATTCGTACTGGCTTTTGCTACCGGCATGTTCGTTGCCTGCAACAGCGCTTCTTCTTCTAACGGTGATTCTACCGCTGTTGAAACTCCTGCTATCGAAGCTGCTCCGGCTGATTCATCCGTTGCCGCCGATTCTACCGCGATCGTTGCCGACTCTACCGCAACTCCCGCTGCAGACAGCGCTCACCAACACTAATCAGGGTTTGTGATAACGATATGGTCCCTCCGGCATGCCGGGGGGATTTTTTATTATGCCGCCTCCTCCCTAATTTTGTTGTGCGACCCCAAAAACAATTTTGCCCCAAACCCCGCGTTTATACTTCCGGCCCCGCGTTTGGCACAGCAATTGTTTTGATGGGGACGTCAAAAACCGCAACCGGACCGTCTGATGAAAAAGATCCTTATCACCATGCTGCTTACCGCCGCAGCGCATTTTTACGGCTTCGCCCAAAGCTCCGGGGACGAATACGTTTTCCGTTTCCCCGGCACCGACCTGCAAGGGCTGGCGAAACTGCCCGCCCCCACGCGGGACAGCATCCTGCAGGCCTTTTCCCGCTTCGATCCCGCCCAGGTGTCTT
>CBINIO010000514.1:0-3416 GCA_966250725.1 uncultured Chitinophaga sp. | reverse complement strand
AGTTCTCCCGCGAAACCGTCATGACCGTAAATAAGCTGGCCGTTGGCCACGATACCGCTGCCCACGCCGGTGCCCAGCGTGATAGTGATAAAGTCCTTCATGCCGCGCGCCGTGCCGTACGTCATCTCACCGAGAGCGGCCGCGTTGGCGTCGTTGGTGAGCACGGTAGGCAGACCGAATAATTCTTCCAGCATCTGCGCGAGCGGGATAATCCCTTTCCAGCGCAGGTTCGGCGCGTATTCGATGTTTCCTGTGTAATAGTTGCCATTAGGGGCTCCCACACCGATGCCTTTGATGTTTTCAATGCCGCCTACCTGGTCGATCAGCTTTGATAAACGCTGATGCAGTTCTTCCAGGAACATGGTAACTTCTTCGTGAGCTTTGGTTGACATGCGATCCTGGCACAAAATGTTGCCACGACGGTCTACTATTCCAAACTTTGTATTAGTACCTCCAATATCAATGCCCACCGCTAGTTGCTGACTCATAGTCTATACCTTGGGATTTTAAAATTGTTTTAACACGGAATGCGAAAAATGCGAGATAAGCGAAGCAGATCACCGGTACCACGTACGACATATGGATGCCGATCGTTTTGATGTCCGCAAAGCCTCCCTGTAAAGGCGGAACGAGCGCGCCGCCGAGGATCATCATGATCAGGAATGCAGATGCCTGCCCGGTGTATTTGCCAAGCCCCGCAATGGAAAGGGAGAAGATGCAGGGCCACATCACGGAGCAGAACAGGCCGCCGCTGATGAACGCGAATACCGCGATGGGGCCGGTGGTGAACAGGCCGATCAGCATGGCGGCTACGCCCATGATGCCGAATGTGAGCAATGTTTTAACCGGTTTGTCCTGGCCGTAGAAGAAGCCGAGGATCTGTATCACGATGCAGATGGCGAAAGGATACAGCTCCGCGATGTCGTTGCCTTTCAGGTAATTGGCCCCAAGGATAACGCCATAGGCGATGAAAGGAACGATCACGGAAAGTATCTGCCTGCCTGTTTTGGAAACGTTGAATACGCTGATGGCGCCCGTCCAGCGGCCAACCATCAGACCGCCCCAGAAGAGGGAGATATAAGGGTTCAGCTGCGATTCGTCCAGCCCTTCGGGGGTGAGGAAGCCGGGCGTTCTGAGCAGCTCGCCGAGGTTGGAGGAAGTGCTTACTTCAACTCCGACATATACGAATATGGCGATCATGCCCATGATCAGCTGCGGGTATTTCATCGCGCCCCAGCCTTCGCCGTTGCTGCGGGAAGCGAATTGCGCGTAGAACAGGATCAGCAGGATGCCCACGATGCCCACGATAAAGAAAGGCAGCGGGTTCTTGATCAGTATGCCGATGAGGATGAGCACGAACAGCGCGGTGATGCCCAGCAGGGTGCGGGTGGCTTTGGAAGATGACTCGAAATGATCGTCCTCCGTGCCTTTGGGCATTTTGGTGATGGCGAAAATACCGGCCGCTACCAGGAACAGCACGATAAGGATAATATACAGGGTATTGATCTTGCTGATGTCCGTAGCGCCCGCATCCACCGTGGCGCTGGCGCTGCCAAACAGCAGGATGCTCACGATGATGGGCCCGATGGTGGTGCCGAAGGAGTTGACGCCGCCGGCGAGATTGAGGCGGTGCGAACCTTTGGCGGGGTCCCCTAGCAGGATGGCGAAGGGGTTCGCGGCGGTTTGCTGAAGGGAGAAGCCGAGGGCTATGATAAAATAAGCGCCGAGGATAAGATAACAGGCGGCGGTCTTGTCTTCCATGCCTTCGCCGAGGTTTACCGCGCCGATGGTCAGCAGCGCGCCCACGGTGGAGATGAGCAAACCATATATAATGCCTTTTTTAAACCCGATGCGGTTCAGGATGTCGACGCCTTTTAACGCGGACAATAAATATAATACCAGCGAGCCGATGAAATACGCGCCGTAGAACGCGAAATCCACAAGCTGCGACTGGATCTGGTTGAGGCCGAAGTGGGCTTTGCAGAAGGGGATGAAGATGCTGTTGGATGCAGCCAGGAACCCCCAGAAGAAGAAGACTAGAATGAGTACGAAAAACGAGGGGTGCGTACCCTGTTTACTTTGCGTGGACATATACCTGGTTATAATTTTGGTAAAATATGGCTCTAAATGTATAATTATTTTTTTGAGAAATGGGCAAAAACCGTGGGAAAACCCCATATTTTTTTAATTGCTCAAACGTTTTAGCTAATATATTTATGAAATATGAGAATTGTTGGCTATGTTCGTAAATTCTTGACCAATCAACCTTAGCTACTCATGAGTGATAAAACCGCTACAGTGGCCGCTCCACGCGGCAATTACAAACAGGCGATGTTCATCATCGCGACCTTGTTCTTCATTTTCGGCTTCGTTACCTGGCTGAATTCATTGCTGATACCTTTTCTCCAGCAGGTGTGCGAATTGTCCGACGTTGTGGCCTACCTGGTGACTTTCGCTTTCTACATTTCCTATTTTGTAATGGCGATCCCTTCATCTTTTATCCTGAAAAAGATCGGCTTCCCCAAAGGCATGTCGCTGGGCCTGCTCACCATGGCTATCGGCTCGCTGATCTTTATTCCCGCGACCGAAATGCGGAGCTACCCGCTGTTCCTCGTAGGACTGTTCACCCAGGGCACCGGTCTCGCGCTGCTGCAAACCGCGTCCAACCCTTACGTGACCATTCTCGGCCCCATCGAAAGCGCGGCCAAACGCATCAGCATCATGGGCATCTGCAACAAAGTGGCGGGCATCATCGGTATTTTGCTGCTGGCGAACCTGCTGTTCAGCGATACAAAAGAAATTTCCGAAAAGATCAATACGCTTGCCGGCGCCGCTAAAGAAGCGGAGCTGGACCTCCTGGCCTCCCGCCTCGTAATGCCTTACGTGATCATGGCGGTGGTGCTGTTCGTGCTGGCGTTCTTCGTGCTCAAGGCGCATCTCCCCGAAATCACGCAGGACAATGAAACGCCCGCTGAAACCGGCGCCGGTCCCGACCAGTACGGCAGAACTTCCGTGTTCAATATTCCTTACCTGCTGCTGGGCGTGTTTTGCATATTCCTGTACGTGGGCGTAGAAGTGCTTGCGATCGATACCATCCAGAAATACGGCGAATACTCCGGCCTGTCCGGCGATGTGGCTGCGAAAGTGCCCATCTGGTGCCTGGTCGCTTTTGGCGTGGGGTACCTCATCGGCGTAGTGACCGTGCCGAAGATCCTCAGCCAGAAAGTGGCGCTGATCATCTGCTCCGTGCTGGGCATCGTGTTCATTTCCGGTGTGCTGCTTACTTCGGGCGTCGTGTCCATCGTATTCCTGGTGCTTTGCAGCTTCGCGCATTCGCTCATGTGGCCCGGCATCTGGCCCCTGGCGATCAACAAGCTGGGTAAGTTCACCAAAACCGGCTCCGCGATGCTCGTGAT
>CBINIO010000513.1:0-3422 GCA_966250725.1 uncultured Chitinophaga sp. | reverse complement strand
TCCAGGGGGGGAAGCCCGGGCTGCCCGTACCAGAAAAATGAGCCGAAGCCTTCGTACACGCCCGCGCGGATGTGCCATGCCACGGGGAGATAGCTGGGCACGTCGTTGCAATATCCAGCCACGGAAACGCGTTTGCCCGGCCATATGCCGCGGATGCCTTTGCCGTATTCCGTCACCGCTTCACGCGAAATGCCCACGAACTTCCAGTCGCCGATATTGATGGTCTGCACGTATTCGGGCAGCTGGTTTTCTACTGCATTGTTTTTATAACGCTTCAGCATGAGGTTGGCCCAGCGCACGTCCTTCTCCGCTTCGATGTCTCCCGGCCTCTGCTCCCTGATGGCCTTGAACCGCAGGATGCTGTCCGCGCTCCAGGGCTCCACGGGAATGTTCACCGTGTCCATAAAAAAGCTGAGGTCGCCTTCGATGCGCTGCAATCCTGAATCGAGCACGCGCAATACGTCCGCCGCCAGCTCCGCGCCGGTTTGCCGGTGATCGCTGCTGCGGGGATTGATGTCGCCGGCGCAGCCCTGTATGAAGATGGCGTTCTCCGTGCCCGTGCGCTCTTCCACCAGCCGCCGCGCCACGGCGGGATAATTGGCGCTGAGGGTGAACGATTCTTCGCCCGCGTTCCTGAATACAGGGTGGCAGCCGGTGAGGAACAGCACGTTCTTCAGCCTGTCCTGCCCGTCGGTGATCTTCAAAACGTCCAGCACGTTATCGTAAGGTTTCTCCGCGTTCGCGCCGGGGCGGCGGTTTTGCCCGATGTGCGTGTCGCCCCTGGTGAAATAAAGCCGCGAGGGCGACATGTTGTCGACGGCCGTTTCAATCGCGCGGATGATGCCGACTTTCACCACCTTGTTCAGGTAATTGCTGTCGGGGAAATGATAAAAATCGCCCCAGGTGATCCAGGTCTGCGTAACCGGCGCAAAATGCGTATGCGAAGCATTGAGCAAAATAGCCGAAGGCGGGATATGCCTGCTTTTGAAAATGGAATCTTTCACCGCCGTGCCGAGCGTTGCATTAAAGCCGCACACGTCTATGCCGACGATCACCACCGTTTTTCCGTTCCGGCGGATAGCCAGCGCGCGCGTGGTGAGGTTGTTCATCGTTTTGTGACTGCCTTTCTGTAAAATGCCCGCATCGTCCAAAGCGTAGAGCGTGTGATGCAGCACGGCCATCTGCCGGACGGCTGCTTTATAAGTAACATCGTTTTTCCTGCCGATCTGCCGCCAGGTGATGCCATTGGGGCCTGGAACGCTTGTCCACAGGCTGTCTCCCGCGTTCACCGCGTACAGCTCCCTGCCGTTGCTCGTCATACTGATAAAACCCGTCGCGTCGCCTGACGGTTTCCACCTGATCTTTCTTCCCACCGTTCCTTCTATCAATTTATTCCCGACGGCTGCGTACAGTTTGCCGTGCAGGTGCGCAAGCGCGGTTACCGGGCCGGGACTGCCGCGTTTTTTCCAGGCGACGCCGTTGTTGCGCAGCGCGCCTTCCAGTATTTCGTTCGCGGTATTCACCGCGTAGAATTTCCCGTTCATAAACGTGAGCGCTTTCAGCTCCGCCGTTTTGCCCGTTACTTTCCATTGAAAGCTGTCCGCCGCGGGCGTGCCCGTCATCCACTCGCCGTTGCGGCCGGCGGCAAACAATTTACCATCGGCCGCCGTGAGCGCGGTGATGTCCTTTACCGGCTGCACGGCCTGCCAGGTGAGACTGAAACGCCCTTCCCTCGGTACGCCGTAACCCGCCAGCGCAGCGGAATACACGGCGTTCGTATCCGGGTCGATGTGTACGGTGCTTGTGCCTGTCAGGTAACCGTCCTGTGCAAAACAGAGAGACGTGCCAAAGAGCAATGCCAGCCCGGTAATGATGCGCTTTTTCATATGTGCTTATATTCTTTCTGAAAGATGATCCAATGCTTTCCTCACGCTGCCGTGAGCGATGAGCAGCTTTTTGGCCGCTTCGTAATCCTGCATGCCGGCTTTTGCCATCAGCATCTTAACGGCCCTGTCGATGATCTTGTTGTTGATCAGCGCCACGTTCACCATCCGGTTGTCTTCCACCCTGCCGAGCTGTATCATGGCAGTGGTGCTGATGATATCAAAGATCATCTTTTGCGCGGTACCGCACTTCATGCGGGTGCTGCCGGACACGAACTCCGGCCCTGTGATCACTTCCACGGGATAATCCGCTTCCGCCGCAATGGGAGAGCCGGGATTGCTCACGATGCAGCCGGTGGCGATGCCATGCTCGCGGCATCTTTGCAAACCCGCCAGCACAAAGGGCGTGGTGCCGCTCGCGGAAATACCGATCACGATGTCGCCTTGGGTCACCTTGTGCGCCTGCAGCTGCCGCCATGCGTCTTCCGTGTCATCCTCTTTTTCTTCCCGCGCTTCCACGAGGTGGTCGGCGCCGCCAGCCAGCACCGCGTTGAGCATCCCTTTCGGCACCCCGTAGGTGGTCGGCATTTCAATAACGTCGAGCACGGACAGGCGGCCGCCGCTGCCCGCTCCCAGGTAGAACAATCTTCCGCCCTGCCGCAGCTTGCCGACCACGGCGCCGATGAGCGCATTCAGTGCAGGCAGCGCCTTCTCCACGGCCAGGGCCACCAGCTGGTCTTCCCGGTTGATATTGGCGGTGATCTCTTCAATGGTCATTTTCTCAAGATGCCTGTACCTGGATGGCTCCTCCGTAACTTTTAACATGTTCATGGTGTTGTTTATTATAATCTGTGTTTTTTCTTTTACTGCATTTCTATATCGCAAACGATGGGCAGATGCGTGGATGCCTGCGATGAGATCACCGCTTCGTTGGCCGCCGCCACCGTGCTTTTTGTAAAAATGTAATCCACGCGCGAAGCCGGCGCGCTGGAAGGAACGGTGTAGGCCGTTTGCCCCGCAAAAACGTCCGCAAAGCCGGTGAGCACGGTGTTGATGGGCGCGCTGCCCGGCGTATCGGCAAACGTGCCGGCGAATACTTTCCAGGTGTGGTTGGCGGGGTTGATGAGCGACATGGCCTCCTGCGCCTGCGAAAGCCGTTCAGCGGCGGTGCTGCCCAGGTTGGTTACGTAGACGTACAGGGGATTCGCGTTCACGCTTACCCGCGCCTTTAGCAATCCCATGTAATGCGTAGTGTACGCGGCGTAGATCCAGCTTTCCGTATAGGATTTGGTGATGGGATATTTGCTGAGGATGCCGTGCCCGAATTCCCGCGGTTTATTGCCGGACGCCGCGGTGGCGGCTTTCCAGGTGGTTTTCTGGAACTCGTAATACATGCCCAGCTCGTTCGCCAGCCACGCCAGCTGGTCTTCGTAATTGCTGCGTGCGTCGTAATGCCTGTCCACCTCGTTCAGCACCACCACATGCGCGCCTGAACTGCGGATCACACCGGCGATCCTTTGCAGGTCCACCACGCCGTCC
>CBINIO010000512.1:0-3423 GCA_966250725.1 uncultured Chitinophaga sp. | reverse complement strand
GGACGACCCCCGCGTGATCCTCATCAAGCTGGCGGACAGGCTGCACAATATGCGCACGCTGGACAGCATGAGCCCTGAAAAACAGCTCAAAATATCCTCCGAAACCGTCTTCATTTACGCGCCGCTGGCCCACCGCCTCGGCCTGTACACCATCAAAAGCGAGCTGGAAGACCTCGCCATGAAGTACACGGAAAAGGACAAATACCGCGAGATCGCCCGCCGCCTGAAAGAGACCAAACGCGAGCGCACCCGCTATATCAACGAGTTTATCAAACCGATCAAGGAAGTGCTCCAGGAAGAAGGCTTCCAGTTCGAGATATACGGGCGCCCCAAGTCCATCCACTCCATCTGGAACAAGATCAAGACCAAAGGCGTGCAGTTCGAGGAAGTATACGACCTCTTCGCCATCCGCATCATCCTCGATTCCGCCGTGGACAAGGAAAAGGCGGACTGCTGGAAGGTGTATTCCATCATCACGGACTTTTACCACCCCAGCCCCGAACGTACCCGCGACTGGCTCAGCAACCCGAAAAGCAACGGCTACGAGGCCCTCCACGTGACCGTAATGGGGCCGAACGGCAAATGGGTGGAAGTGCAGATCCGTTCCAAACGTATGAACGACTACGCCGAAAAAGGCGTGGCCGCCCACTGGCGTTATAAAGAAGGCAATTCCACGGTGCAGGAGTCCAAGTTCGAGCAATGGTTCAGCCAGATCAGGGAGATACTGAACAGCCCCGATTCCAATACGCTGGACTTCCTGGCCGACTTCAAAAGCAACCTTTTTACCGAGGAAATTTATGTGTACACCCCCAAAGGGGACCTCAAGATATTGCCGGTAGGCTCTACCGCGCTCGATTTCGCGTATTCCATCCACAGCGCCGTGGGCAACAAATGCATCGGCGCGAAGGTGAACTACAAGCTGGTGCCCCTCAGCCACAAGCTGCGCAGCGGCGACCAGGTGGAGATCATCACCTCCAACAAACAAAAACCTTCCGAAGACTGGCTGAACATCGTGCTGACGGCCAAAGCCAAAAGCAAGATCAAGGACGCGCTGAAAGAGGAAAAACGCAAGGTGGCGATGGACGGCAAGGAGATACTCGAGCGCAAGCTGGAGCACATCAAAGCCTCTCCCAGCCAGCATAACATCAACGAGCTGGTGCAGTTCTACAAGCAGCCCAGCCCGCTGGACCTCTATTACCAGATCGCCGTCAGGAACATCGACCTGAAGGAGCTGAAATCCTTCCATGTGCTGGGCGACAAGCTGGAGCCGCCCAAACCGGTGAAAGCGCACGAGCCGGTGGTGGAGGAAGTGCCGCACAAGCAGCCTTCGAAAAAAGACGCCGAGCTGATCATTTTTGGCGAAAGCTCGGACAAGATCGCTTACAAGCTCGCCAACTGCTGCCGCCCCATCCCGGGCGACGACGTGTTTGGATTCATCACCGCGAGCGAAGGCCTCAAGATACACCGTACGAACTGCCCTAATGCCGCCCAGCTGCTGGCCCACTACGGCCATCGCGTGGTAAAGACCAAATGGGTGAAGAACCGCGAGATCTCTTTCCTCACCGGCCTCCGCATCATCGGGCTGGACGACGTAGGCGTGATCCACAAGATCACCAATATCATCTCCGGCGAGCTGCGGATCAACATCGCCGGGCTCACCATCGAATCGAAGGAAGGGCTGTTCGAAGGGCTCATCAAGGTGTTCGTGCACGACAAAGACGAGCTGGACGAACTGGTGGACCGCCTGAAGGGCCTGGAGGGCATCCAGAGCATCAGCAGGCTGGAAGATTAAATATTCTCCAACTTTTCATTCAATCGCCTTATTTTTGCCACTTCTTTAAACATAAAATCACATATCAACAATGGTAGATGTTCTGCTGGGGCTGCAATGGGGCGATGAAGGGAAAGGCAAGATAGTAGATTATTTTGCGGGTAAATACGACATTATCGCCCGTTTCCAGGGTGGCCCCAACGCCGGGCACACTTTGTACGTCAATGGTCAGAAAGTGGTATTGCACACCATTCCCTCCGGTGTTTTCCACACCAATACCCTGAACCTCATCGGCAACGGCGTGGTGCTGGACCCCGTAACTTTCAAAAAGGAATGCGAAAAGGTATCGGCCCTGGGCATCGACCTGACCAAAAACCTTTTTATCGCGGAAAAGACGCATATCATTGTGCCTTCCCACCGCGCGCTGGACAAAGCGTCCGAGCTCTCCAAAGGACAGGAGAAGATCGGCTCCACGCTCAAAGGGATCGGCCCCGCATACATGGACAAAACCGGCCGCAACGGCCTCCGCGTGGGCGACGTGCTGAGCGCGGACTTCCCGGCGGCTTACGAAAAGCTCAAAGCGAAGCACCTGCAGCTGCTGGCCAATTATAATTTCAGCGAGGACATCGCCGAATGGGAAGCGGAATTCTGGGACGCCATCGAGTTCCTGCGCGGCATGAACATCGTGCGCGGCGAATACTGGCTCAACGAGCAGCTAAAAGCCGGCAAACAGGTGCTGGCGGAAGGCGCGCAGGGCAGCATGCTCGACGTGGACTTTGGTACCTACCCCTTTGTGACCTCTTCCAACACCATTTCCGCGGGCGTTTGCACCGGCCTGGGCCTCGCGCCCAAATGGATTCGCGAGGTGATCGGCGTTACCAAGGCCTATTGCACCCGCGTAGGCGGCGGTCCCTTTCCCACGGAGCTGGAAGATGAGACCGGCGAAAAGCTGCGCCAGGCAGGTCACGAATTCGGCGCCACCACCGGCCGCCCCCGCCGCTGCGGCTGGATCGACCTCGTGGCCCTCGATTATACCTGCATGCTCAGCGGCGTTACCCAGCTGGTAATGACAAAAAGCGACGTGCTCGACGAATTCGATACGGTACAGGCCTGCACCGCGTATGAGATTGACGGACAGTCCACTAAAGAGATGCCTTTCAACATTTGCGGCGTACCTGTTAAACCGATGCTTGAAAGCTTCCCCGGATGGTCCGAACCGACCGCAAAATGTAACAGCTACGGATCGCTGCCGCAGGAAATGAAAAATTTCTTATCTTTTGTGGAAAGCTATCTGGGCGTGCCTGTACAATACGTGTCAAACGGCCCTGGCAGGGATCAGATACTCGAAAAGTAAAGTCAAAATAATACTAAAAAAACAGTCAAAAAAAAATTTGGCGAATCAAAAAAACTGTTAAAACTTTACCCTAGAATCTAATTGTAACGTACCATTATGAAATCAAAATCTGATAAAGAGAAAGAGACTAAAAAGACTACTTCGCCCGGGACTGACAAAGCATCTGAAAAGAAAGCCAGCGCCAGGCCCAAAAAAGAAGTAGACGAGGATGAGGATGAGGACGAGGAGGAATCTCCCCGTAAGTCTGCTGCTTCTAAAAAATCAGATAAGCTGGCGGCAAAATCCAAAAAGAAAGAGG
>CBINIO010000511.1:0-3431 GCA_966250725.1 uncultured Chitinophaga sp. | reverse complement strand
GTACCCGGGACAATATGCGCTCCATATCGGCAACACCGAGCAGGAATACGAAAGCACCATCACAATAAACTGGTAACATGGCCTTACAATGTATAGTAGTAGACGATGAGCCGCTGGCCGTACAGGTAATGACGGAGTTTATCCGAAAAATGCCGGAGCTCTCGCTGGCAGGCACTTTCAACAACCCGCTGGAGGCGCTCGCCTTTTTGCGGGAGCACGCCGACGTGAAGCTCGTGTTCCTCGACATACAGATGCCGGAGCTTACGGGCGTGGAGTTCATGCAGTTGCGGCAAAGCGGCACGGAAGTGATCATCGTGTCCGCTTATGACGAATACGCGATGGAAGGTTTCCGCTACGACGCGGTGGATTACCTGCTGAAGCCCGTTCCCTTCGGCAGCTTTGTAAAAGCCGTGCAGAAGGTGACGCAGCGCCGCCACCAGCCGCCCGCGACCTTGCCGCCCGCGCCGGATTTTATTTTTATCCGTACCGACAAACGGATCATCCGCGTGAACCTCGGTGAAATACTCTTCGTGGAAGCATTACGGAACTACGTCGCCATCCAGACGGTAAATCAAAAGATACTCACTTTGCAGAACCTGCGCAGCTTTGAAGAAGCCTTGCCGCCGCAGCAGTTCATCCGCGTGCATAAATCTTTCATCGTCGCCATCAATAAGGTGGACAGCGTGGAGAAGCAGCGGATATTCATGGGGCCGCACCTGGTGCCTGTGGGGGATACGTATGTGCGGCAGTTTTATGAGACGATGAAGCTGGGATAAAAAGGAACGCCCCCAAAAGTTACTGAACTTCCGGGGGCGTTTTTATTTCGTCGAAATGACGCTGAAAACCGTTTTATAATCGTTTATGCGTTAACGGTAGTTTAGAACACGATCCGCACACCTGTCATAAAATTAAACGTAGCCATCGGCAAATAAGCGTTCTGCGCTTTCTGCACGCCTTCTTCGATATAGGCGTACGTGAAGCCGTTGGGCGCGTATTTTACATTGAACAGGTTGTTGAGCGACAGCTGCAGGGCCAGTTCTTTGAAGAACGTTTGCGGCACGATGTAGTTAAACCGCAGGTCGTTCACCAGGTACGATTTCAGGCTGCGCGCGATGTCGGAGGTATTGTCGAGGTACTGGCGGCCGACGTATTTGCCCAGCCAGTCGATGCTGAGGCCTTTCACCGGTCTTGCGGTAATGGTGTAGCCAAAGATCAGCCCGGGGGAAAACGAAATGTCGCGGTCGGTATAGCTCACGGTCTTTTGCCCGCCGTTGTCCCAGTCGTCCACAAATTCGGAGAACTCGGGAATGCGGTTCCTGCTCAGCGCGGCGTTGCCCGCAAGGGTGAGCCGGGGGCAAATGTTGTAATACCCTTCCAGCTCAAGACCCAGGCGGTAGCTTTCCCGGATATTGGTCCTGGTGTATGCGCCTACATCGTTCACCCTGCCGGTAAGCACCAGTTGGTTCTTGTAATCCATGTAATATACGTTGGCCTGCAGGCCCGCGCGTTGCGCGCGCAATACGTAGCCCGCTTCGAGGTTGCGCAGCGTTTCGTGTTGGGGCGTTTCGGTGGCGCTGGCTTCAAAGTCGTCGCGGTTGGGCTCCTTGTTGCCGATAGCGTACGAAGCGTACACATGCTGCCGGTCGTTCAGCTGGTAAGTGAGGCCGGCTTTCGGGTTGAAGAAGTTGTACGTTTCGTTCCTTACAATGCCCGGGTTGTTGCGGAAACCGTTCAGCTCATAATCCACATGCCGGTATTGCAGATCGGCGAAGGCGCGGAGTTTCGCGGTGATAGCCATTTCGCCTTTCCAGTAAACGTTGAAATCAGTTTTATGCGCGTCGAGATCGTACCAGCGGTGGTCTTTATCAAAACCGCCGTTCTCCGCCCAGATCACTTTGCCGTAATGTTTGCCGTCGTAACGGTTCCAGCCGCCGCCGGCGCTCCAGTTGAAGCGTTCCAGCTCCTGCCGGAAAGAAAAGATGCCGCCGTAGAAATGATTGTCCAGCCACAGCTGCCGGATAAGATCGGTGCTGGTCACGGGCGCGCCGTTCACTACCGGAGGCTGCACGCCAAAGTCCGTATAGTCCTCGTCGTTGCGATAGTTCTCATAATAACCGCGTCCGCGGGTGTAATGCAGCGCCACGTTGAAGTTCAGGTCGGGGCGAAGGGACTGGTTGAGGAAAAGCTGGTAATGGTCCTGCTGGTAATTGTCCGTTTCGTTGTCGTAGAACTGCCCGGGTTTTGCGTCGATCACGCCGCTGGGATTGTAGGTACGGTTGGTATCGAGATCGCCCTGGCTGATGCCGTTCCAGGCCTGGTAGGTTTTTTCTTTCCCTGAAAATACGTTGAGGCGCACCGCTGTTTTTTGCGCGATGTAAGCGGCGGAAGTGTAGAAGGATTTCAGGTCCGAAGAAGCCCTGTCCACATACCCGTTCGACGAGATCTTCGACAGCCGCGCATCAAAGGTGAAATGGTTGTTGATGAGACCGGAACCGGCTTTCACGGTAGTTTTCCAGGTATCGAAAGAGCCGTAGCCCGCGTTTACTTCGCCGTATGCCTTTTCGTTGTATTCGTTGGTGGAAAGGTTGAGCGTGGCGCCGAACGCGCCCGCGCCGTTGGTGGAAGTGCCTACGCCGCGCTGCAGCTGGATGCTGCTCACCGAAGATGCGAAGTCAGGCATGTTCACGAAGAACGTGCCCTGCGATTCCGCGTCGTTGACGGGAATGCCGTTGACGGTCACGTTGATGCGCGTGATGTCGCTGCCGCGGACGCGCAGACCGGTGTAACCCACGCCGGCGCCGGCATCGGAGCTGGTGACCACGGACGGCAGCTGGTTCAGCAGCATGGGAAGGTCCTGCCCGAGATTCTGTTTCGCGATATCTTCTTTATTCAACTCGCTTTTGGTGAAGGGCGCGTTTTTGCCCGCGCGGAGGCTGGCGATCTCAACGGCTTTTACAAACAGCCCTGTTTGCTGCAGCGCAAAATCTATGGAGGAAGCGCCAGGCTGCAGGGTATCGCGCAGGGTGGTGAAGCCGAGAAAGCTGGCCTGCAGGATAACGGTAGTCTGAGCGGGAACGCTGAGGCGGTAACGGCCGCCGGCGTCGGTAAGGGTAGCGGGCCCGCCGATCACGGTTACGGTGGCGCCTTCAAGCGGTTTGCCGGTGCTGCGGTCCGTAACGGCGCCCGCAACCCGGGTTTGGGCCTGCGCAAAGCCGGTAAGACCGACGAGCGCAAGCAGGATCATTGTTTTCATTTTCATCCTGTTTATCACATACATAATGTTCATGCCCGGTCACAGCAGATGCGCGGCATTTGCTGTCAACTATCGTAAATAACAGGTAAGGAAACATCGCTTACCTTTCCTAACCAGCATTACCTGGTCCAGGTTCAACGGGTTTGATCTCAGCCTGATAGTAAGGCACCCCGAGGCG
>CBINIO010000510.1:0-3436 GCA_966250725.1 uncultured Chitinophaga sp. | reverse complement strand
AAAGGGATTACCGTTATATGCGCTGGGCGGTAGGCGCCGTGCTCGGCTGGCAGAACGAATGGGTGCCGCCGTCCATAGTGCATATACACGGCAGCGCGGACAGACCTTTCCCGCGCCGTTACGTTAAACCGACGCATACCATCATAAAAGGGGGCCACTTCATGGTAATGAACCGTGCTCCCGAGATCAGCCGTATTATTGAAAGAGAGCTTGCTTGAGAATTACCGGTAGCTTTCCGTCGCAGGGTACTTCCTTCGTACCCGCCTGCATTAAAAGAGAACCTGCTCATTTATCAGCCGTTTTCCGCCTCGCATATTGCAACACTTCCTCCATGCTCATGAGCACGGTGAGATTGTCCGGCAGCGGCGCCGTGATGCGCGCGACCTGCGGGCCGGAAATCGCGACGGGAATCCCGGGGAACAGCCTTCCCAGGTCTTTGATGAAATTGTCCAGCGCTCTTTGCGGGAAATTGGTGATGATATGGGTATAGATGTGGTCCACCTGCTTGCGCTCGGTATAAAAACGAAGATCGTCCAGCGGCACGTTGGCGCCAAAGCTCACCACGGTGCAGCCGTGCTTTTTCAGCATATAGTGCATAAAAAGCAGCGGGATCTCGTGAAACTCGCCTTCGGGCAGGAAGATCATAAAACGTTCGCGGGCCTGCGCGGGAATGTCCAGCCCGTCGATGGCCACCATCAGCTTTTTGCGGATGATGTTGGCCGCGAAATGCTCCTGCGCGGGTATCACGCAGTCCACCAGCCAAAGCAGCCCGATACGCTCCAGGTAAGGATAGATCACTTTCAGCATACACTGCTCGAAACCCATGCGCAGCAATATGTTATGAAAGATCTTTTCAAACTTCACCTGGTCGAAATCGATCATCGCCTCCACCAGCTGGTTGATATATACCTGGTGCAGGTGCGTGCCTTTGTGGCCGGTTTCTTCAAGGGACAGCTGCTTGATCTCCTCCTCGCTCATATTGGCGATCTTCGAGATCTTGTAGCCGTGGCGGTACAGGTAGGCGATGCGCATGATGTGCTTCAGGTCGCCATTGTCGTACACGCGGTGATTCGTATCTTTCCGCTTGGGCCGCAGCACGTTGTAGCGCTGCTCCCATATCCGGATGGTGTGCGCCTTGATGCCGGTAAGGCTCTCAATGTCTTTTATCGTAAAACTGTTCAATGTTCTGGATAATAGGATTAAACAAAAATAGCAATAAACAGATATCCGGATTATGCTATTTGGTGAACTTAAGTGGGATTTTTTTATGAAAACTTTTGCTTGTTAAAACTGGCATACAATTAACAGAATATTATATTTGTCTTTAAAATAACTAAACAACACAGCATGAACCTTGCATTTTGGAGAAAGAAGGACGGGCAGCCGAAGAAGAAAAAGTCCGCGGTCCGCGAATGGATCGATGCGGCTGTTTTCGCTATCATCGCGGCAACGCTCATCCGAACGTTCATTTTCGAGGCCTATACCATCCCGACCCCGTCTATGGAAAAAACCTTGCTGGTGAACGATTTCCTGTTTGTAAGCAAAGTTAGCTACGGCCCCCGCGTGCCCATGACACCGCTGGCGGTGCCGTTCACCCATCATACGCTTCCCCTCACAAAATATACCAAAGCCTACTCCGAGGCCATACAGTGGAAATACCGCCGCCTTCCGGGTTTTGGCGATATCCAGCGCAACGACGTGGTGGTGTTCAACTTCCCCGAAGGCGATACTGTAGCCCTTGAAAGGTCCGACGAAAGTTATTACGACCTCGTGCGCCGCATGGGAAGGGAAACCGTCTGGAGCCAGTACCGCGTGATCTCCCGCCCGGTGGATAAAAGGGAAAACTATATCAAACGCTGCGTGGGCATCGCCGGCGATACGCTGGAAGTGCGCGACGGCGTCGTGGTAGTGAACGGCGTGCCCGAAACCACCCCGCCGCACAGCCAGCGCCAGTACAACGTCACGACCAACAACGGCGATCCGCTCAATACCATGCGCCTCGAGGAAATGGGCGTTACCAATCCGTACGAAGTGCTGGAAGTGGGCAAGCTCTTTTACAATCTTACCCCTTCCGAAGCCGGCGAGATAAAAGCCATGCCCGTCGTGAACGGCAACGTGCATCCTTACCTCAGCCCGATCGTGGACGGCGTTTGGCCGCAGGATACCATCCACAAATGGACCGTGGACAACCTCGGCCCCATCTACATCCCGAAAAAAGGCGCTACCGTAAAGCTGGACAGTTCCAACATCGAAATGTACCGCCGCATCATCGCCGTGTACGAAAAGAACACGCTCGAAACGCGCGGCAGCCAGTTCATCATCAACGGCCAGCCCGCCAACAGCTACACCTTCAAAATGAACTACTACTGGATGATGGGCGACAACCGCCACAAATCGCTGGACAGCCGCTACTGGGGCTTTGTTCCGGAAGATCATGTAGTGGGCAAGGCATGGCTCATCTGGATGAGCTACGGCAGCCACGGCATCCGCTGGAGCCGTCTTTTCAGCACCATCAAATAATTAGCCGGTCAAACGATCATAAAGGAGGAGCCGTTCGCTCCGCGAAATCCGAAAAGAAGTATCTTGAGGAACGCGGGAGGAACGGCTCCCCCGTTTTTAACCCTGCAACCGGACCGATATGGAAAAAAAGATACAGGAAGTAGCATACCTTGTTTATAACGACGCATCCGAACTTCCCCCGGAAGACCTTTCCCTGCTGGAACTGGCCCGCAAAACGGCGGAAGACGCCTATGCCCCGTATTCCCGTTTCAGGGTGGGGGCGGCGCTGCTGCTGGCGAACGGCGAACGGGTGACCGGCTCCAACCAGGAGAACGCCTCGTATCCCGTGGGCATTTGCGCGGAAAGAACGGCCCTTTCCGCCGCTTCTTCCCTGTACCCTGGCATACCGGTCCACACCTTGGCCGTTAGCTACCGCAACGAGCTGGGAAACAGCGGGAAACCCGTTTCCCCCTGCGGCATCTGCCGGCAAACTATCTGCGAGTACGAGCAGCGGTACAATACGCCGCTCCGCCTCGTGATGGCGGGTCTCACCGGCCCCGTGATCGTGGTGGAAAATGCGGGCAGCCTCATGCCCTTGTCTTTTTCTTCCAGCGATATGCTATAAATTATACAAAATATGTATATTTGAACAGCGCCATTGCGCTTTGATTATGTTCCTATACCGTATCCTACTGTACCTAAGCATGCCGCTTATGTTTTGCCGCGCATCGTTCGCGGCGGACGAAACCGGCCAGGACCGCCGGGCCCGCCAGCTGTGCGAGCAGGGCGTGCGCCTGAAGCTCGACGGCCGGCTGCAGGAAGCGGAAGACCGTTTCACCGCCGCCATCAGGGCAGACCGCCGTTACGCCGCTCCTTACCTCGAGCTGGCCAATCTTTACCGCCTTCAGCAACAACCCGAAAACGCCAAACAGCAGCT
>CBINIO010000509.1:0-3441 GCA_966250725.1 uncultured Chitinophaga sp. | reverse complement strand
GATCGGCAAATATTAAAACAGACATTTGTTCGGATTTAAGGAATAAAAAAAATATCAGATCAATTTGGCCTCTTCATGCAGCAGCTTTACAAGCTCCTCCACGTTGTCCGGCGAAACCAGCTTCACGCCTGCTTTTGCGGGCGGCAGCTCAAACGACACGACGCTCGTCAATGCTTCAACCGCCGTGGGAGCGATCACTTTCAGCGGTTTGGTGCGCTCCGCCATAATACCGCGCATGTTGGGTATGCGCGCCTCGGCCATGCCTTTTTGCGCCGACACTACGAGCGGCAATTCCGCTTCCACGGTTTCCTCGCCGCCTTCGATCTCGCGTACGAGCGTGGCGGTAGTGCCGTTCACATCCAGCCTGGAGGCGATGGACACATAGGGTATGCCCGCCAGCTCGGCCACCATGCCGCCGATGGAAGAGCCGTTATAATCGATGGTTTCTTTCCCGGTAAGTATCAGGTCGTAATTTTCCTGTTGCGCATGCGCCGCTATCTGCGAAGCGATAAAATAACTGTCATGGCTATCCGCGTCCACCCGGAAGGCTTCGTCGCCGCCCAGCGCCAGCGCCTTGCGGATCACGGGCTCGGTATCCGCGCCGCCCACGGTGATCAGGTGCACCGTAGCGTTCAACGTCTCTTTCAGCTCCAGTGCCCTCACCAGCGCATACCACTCGTCGTAGGGGTTAATGATGAACTGAACGCCCGCTTCACTAAATTTCGTGTTGTTGTCCGTGAAAGCTATTTTTGCAGTGGTGTCGGGCGTTTTGCTGATACATACTAATATCTTCATATCCGTATACTGGTTTTGATTGAAAAATACAGTGGTTACAAATATATGGGATTTAGCGGTCTGGCAATCAGCAGCGCAAGCCGCCTTTAAATTTAGCACACCGGAACATGGATAGAATTTCCCAACTGAAGGCATTTCTGGCTGACAGCCCGCAGGACAGCTTCCTGCGGCACGCGCTGGCGCTGGAATATATTAAGATCAACGACGACGGGAACGCCCGCGCTGCTTTTGAAGCGCTGCTGGCGGACGATCCGCGGTACGTCGGCTCCTATTATCACCTCGGCAAGTTATTGGAAAGGCTGGGGGAGCAGGACGCCGCCATCGCCGCATATGAAAAAGGCATGGAAGTGGCCCGCGAAGTAAAGGACATGCATGCTTACAACGAATTGCAGGCCGCTCGCGAAGACCTGTAACAACAACAGACAAGATGATCGGACAACTACGGGAATTTATCCGTGCGGAAAATATCTTTAACGAAGAAGACGGCCTGCTGCTGGCCGTTAGCGGCGGGCTTGACTCCAGCGTGCTTTGCCACCTGCTGATCGCAGCCGGCTGGAAGGTGCAGCTGGCGCATTGCAATTTCAGGCTGAGAGGGGAGGAGAGCGAACGCGACGCGGATTTTGTACGCTCGCTGGGTGAAAAATACGGTGTGCCCGTTCACATTACGGCATTCGACACCGCCGCTTACGCCGCACAACATAAATTGTCCACGCAGGTGGCCGCCCGCCAGCTGCGCTACGCCTGGCTGGAACAGCAAAGGGCCGCGCTCGGGCTGGCCGTGGTCGTTACCGCGCATCATATGCAGGACAATGTGGAAACGCTTTGGATGAATCTCTCCAAAGGCACGGGCATGGCCGGTCTGCACGGCATCCTGCCGCTGCAGGGCAATATAGCGAGACCGCTGCTGTTCGCCACCCGGGAGGAGATCGCGGCGTATGCGGCGGCGGAAAAGCTCACTTTCGTGGAAGACAGCTCCAATATAACGGACAAGTATACACGCAATTATTTCCGTCACAACATATTACCGCCCCTGCAGGAGATCTTCCCCGACGTAGTGCGGCAAACCGGCGCTTCCATCCGTCGTTTCCGCGAAGCGGAAGAGCTGTACCTACAGGCCGTTGCGGAATACCGGAAAAAGCTGCTCGTACAGAAAGGGCAGGAGTTCTTCATCCCGCTCATCCGGTTCAGCCAGGCAAAACCGCTGTCCACCATCGCCTACGAGCTGCTGAAACCTTTTCATTGCAGCCCCGCCCAGGCGCAGCAGGTAATTGGCCTGCTCGGCGCGGAGCCCGGCAAATACGTCACCACGGCCACGCACCGCATCGTGCGCGACAGGAAGTGGTTCATCATTACCCCGCTCGACACTTCGGAAGCCTCGTATTTTATCCTCGAAAAAGAACAGGAAACGCTGCTGCTGCCGGAGGTGTCATTCCGTTTCCAATATATGGCCAACGATGCGCACGCGGTCAGCAGCGACCCCTCCGTCGCCTGCATCGACGCGGCCGCGCTGGAATTTCCGCTAATGCTCCGCCGCTGGAAACAGGGCGATTATTTTTACCCGCTCGGCATGACGCGCAAAAAGAAGCTCAGCCGTTTTTTTATCGACCAGAAGCTCTCGCTGCCGCAGAAAGAAAAAATATGGGTGCTGGAATCGAACAAAAAGATCGCGTGGGTAGCGGGCATGCGGATAGACAACCGCTTCCGCGTAACGGAAAAAACGCGGCAGGTACTGCGCATCACCATGACGCCCGAAAAACTTTAGAAAGGCAAACGCAGCAGCTGATCGATGAACAGCTTGCCCAGCTCGGGCCGCATCACCACCGGGAATATCAGCCCCAGCACGGCGCCCCAGAAATGCGCGTCGTGGTTGATGCCGTCGCCCCCGCGTTTGGACATATACGCCGAATACACGAGGAACAGCACGCCGTACAGCACAGACCAGATGGGAATAAAAAACACGTAGATCGTATTCCAGGGAGCAAAGAAAATGGAAGAGAAAAGAACAGCGGACACTGCGCCGCTGGCCCCGATGGAGCGGTAGCCGTACACGTCCTTGTACTTGAAATAGGTGGAAAGGTCGGGCAGCACAAGCCCCAGCACGTACAGGAGGATGTAATATATTTTGCCGCCGAGGAACATCTGCATGTTCATTTCCGCGATCCTGCCAAAAAAGAACAGGGTCAGCATATTAAAGAAAAGGTGATTGTAGTCCGCATGCACGAAACCGGAGGTGAGGAACCGGTAATACTGGCGTTCCTTGTTCACTTTGACAGGCCAGAAGCTCAGCTTGTCTATCTGGTCGGGCCGGTTGAATGATGTAATCGATACCAGGCAGGTAACAATAATGATCGCTATCGTAAGAGTCATAATTCCATTGTTAAGCGGTAAAAATAATCATTGGTGATGATATTTTTCGTTATTGAGCACGGTATAGGCCCTGTAAAGCTGCTCGGTAACGATCAGGCGCACGATCTGGTGCGGGAAAGTGAGCGCGGATAAAGACAGGGTGGTTTGCGCTCTTTGCAGCACGGCCGCATCGATGCCGAAGGCGCCGCCGATCAGCACCACCAGCTGCCGCGTGCCTGCGTTTTCGCGCTGCTGCAGGAAGCTGGACAGTTGCAGCGTCGTCATCGTTTTCCCTTTTTC
>CBINIO010000508.1:0-3445 GCA_966250725.1 uncultured Chitinophaga sp. | reverse complement strand
AGCCAGAGGAAAGGCAGGCTCTCCGGGCTGTTGTTCTTATAAGTGATCAGCACGCTGCCGGAAACGGTTTCGTCCTGGTCGTCAAAGGTCACGTCTATTTTGTAATCCGCGGCGTTCTGCCAGTATTTGGGACCGGGGCGCCCGCTGGCGGTGCGTTCGTCGGTTCCGTCGGACGAATAAAAGACGGGGTGAAAGGCCTCATACTGGCTGAATTTGGATGTGCCCGCGGCGTTTTGCTGCGCGGATACCATGGCGGGCAGGCATAACATTCCGAGGAACGTCGCCAGCCGGCGGGTTGTTGGCTGAATTGCAGGCATAATTTTGTCGATCATAATTAATACGAAGGTAATCTAGGGATAATATTTTGTTTAAAAAAGCATTGCGGGATGAACGGGAACGGCTACTGCAGCTTCATGGCGGCCAGCACTTCTTCGCCGCGCGGACTGAGGCGGTAGCCGATCTTCATGCTCTCGGTAAGCCCGAGGTTCTTCAGCTTCCTTACGTTGAGCTTCAGCCAGTCCTTGTCCATATGCATGGCTACGGCGAGGTCGCCGGCCTTTTCTTCCGGGCGCCGGTCGATGGCGGTGAGCACTTTTTTGGTCCATGGGCCGATGGCGCTGTGTTTGTCGAGGGAAGCGAGCTTTTTGAGGATGGAAGTCATTTCTTCCGGGGATATTTCACTGTTTTCCCGCAGCGCGATGCGCGGGTCTTCGCCGAGGTAATGAAAACGGATGCGGTACAGCTGTCCCCCCGGCCGGCGGGCCAGCTCTTTCATCAGCGCGACTTTGGTGGGGTAACCCGATTCGCGGGCGGTGGCTTCCGTAATGTCCGATACGGGCACGGGCGTCACTTCGTCTATCATCAATTGGCCGAAAGCCGTCAGCTGCGTGCTGCCTGGTTTCAGCGAGGATTTTTTCCAGCTGCGGTACGCCAGCTTCAGCTTGCCTTCCCTGATCGCTTTGAGGTGGTTCATCCGGAACAACATTCTTAAATATACGCAAAAGGCCCTTTATTCGGCACGAAGCGTACCGCACCGGACGGGCGCATAATCGCAGGCGGTTGTTTTTGTTTTAGAGCCGGAAGGGTTGACACCGCGCTGACATCCGCCGCCGGAATATTCCGTAAATTTGTGACTTAAATTTTGAGCGTATGAAGATCGATATCTGGTCGGATGTGGCCTGCCCTTTTTGTTACATTGGCAAACGCCACCTGGAAGCGGCATTGGAACAATTCCCCCACAGCAGGGACGTACAGGTTACCTGGCACAGCTTCGAGCTGGACCCCGCCGCCAAAACGGATTATGAGGAAGACCATTACCAGCTGCTGGCAAACAAATACGGCATGAGCCGCGAACAGGCCGAAGCCAACAGCGAACGTGTGAGCGCTTCCGGCAAAGCCGTCGGGATTGATTTTGATTTCAACAAGGTAAAACATACCAACACTTTTAACGCGCACCGGCTCATACAGCTGGCCCATAAGGAAGGAAGGCAGGATGAGATGGAAGAAAGGCTGTTCAAAGCATATTTCACCGAAGGCAAACACATCGGCGACACCGCCGTGCTGCAGTCCATTGCCAAAGAAGCGGGGCTGGACGCATCGCCGCTGCTGAACGGCCCCGCCTTCTCCGACGAAGTGCGGAAAGACGAAGCGGAAGCGCGCAGCCTCAATATTCGTGGCGTTCCCTTTTTTGTATTCGACATGAAATACGCCATTTCAGGCGCGCAGCCGGTGGATGTGTTCAAACAGACCCTGGAAAAAGTATGGGAAGAAAATCATCCTGAAAATATAACGCCCGTTGGCGGCGAGGGTGGTGTGTGTGAAGACGGGTCCTGCAGCGTGTAAAGACATTTTGCGGCTTAAAAAGAAAGCCTTCTGTGACCAGCGTTTTTCGCTTGCCGCAGAAGGCTTTTATCATAATAAACCTGTTTAGAAATTATACCCCGCCTTCAGCCCGAAGAAACTCATCGTGCCTTCACGGAACCAGGCTTCGTATTTGGCTGCCACGTCCAGTCCCAGCACCCGGATGCCTACGCCCGGCGCCAGGATGAAAGCGGAGCCGGTGATATCGCTGTTCACGTAGTTGGCCGCGCCGCTTTCCAGTTTCACATAGAAAATGGAGATGAGTTTATATTTCAGGCCCACCCTTACCGGTATGGCGGCGATCTTGTCGTACTCTATGTTATTCACCGTATTGCCGCTGAACTGCATGTAACCGACGGACCCCGTCACCCCAAAACCTGCCACCAGCTTAATATCCGCATTCAGGCCGGCGCCCCAGCCCGTGTTGTGCGTATCTTTCAGGTCCCCAACCGGGAATCCCCCTTCGATGTATGGCCCGAGACTGAAACGTTTTAATTGCGCCTGCGCGGCTATGCCGCATACCAGCAGTAATGCGACCAGGAGTGAGTGCTTGTTTTTCATTTTGAGGATATTTGGGAGGTTAATCGTACTCCGAAATTATCACTTATTTCGCACACAACCCAAAATAAACCAGACGATTACACGAACCTGCGGGCTGGCGTACGGCCGTTTGCGGAAAGCATTTCCTACCGGGATGCGAACGTTCATATACCGCCTTTTACAAACAAGCGTTCCCGGATTTTTTGTACCTTCCCGTATGCCCGTGGTTATGAAACACCTGCTGTTCCCCGTTTTATTTTGCTGTCTGCCTATCTCCGCCCGCGCGCAATCATCCGCGCAGTGGCCCTGGTTTTGCGAGATCAGGATCAACACGACCTTATCCGGCGGTCTCGTTCGGGGCGATGTCAGCAACTTTCCCCTTGCCATCCGGCTCAACGCCGGTTTTGATTTTACCGCCGCGCGCGCCAATGGTGCGGACATCCGGTTTTCTGTTACGCCCGGCGGCCCTTTCCTGCCGCACAGCATCGAATGGTGGGACCCTGTGAACAAAGAAGCATTGGTATGGGTCAAAGTGCCGCTCATCAAAGGCAATACCGATCAACAGTCCATTTACATGCATTGGGGCAACGAACAGGCGAAAGCCGAAGATCATGCCGCTGAAATATTTTCGGTGAAAGAAGGGTTTGCCGGCGTATGGCATCTCAGCGAGCCCGGCAACACGCTGCCAGGCGGCTACAAAGACGCGACCGCCCATGCCGCGCACGCCACCGGTGTGCATATGCGCCCAGTTTGCACGGTAGACGGCCCGCTGGGCAAAGCGCAGCGATTCCACTACAAAGAAGGCCAGTGGATAAAGCTCGAAGACGCCGCCGCCCGGCATCTCCGCGGCAAAATGTTCTGTGCCATTTCCGTGCTGATGCTTTGAGAATCGCAACCCGAGCCGCTCATAGAACGCTGCAGCTCGGCTGATATCCACAGACCGAAGAACAACAAGATTCAGAGTGATTTCAGCCATGGCATGAACTCGAGCTAAATATGCTTCGAATCGTGCTCATCCTTAACGGCGTAGCCGGTTTCCTGGCGC
>CBINIO010000507.1:0-3451 GCA_966250725.1 uncultured Chitinophaga sp. | reverse complement strand
AACCGGTCCATGTCCTGCTGCTTCCAGCCGGACTTCGAATAACGGAGTATCTCCGCCGCGTTGCAGAGCTGGTGCCCCGTCCAGGCGGCGAGCAGCTTGGCATCGTTGTAATCGAAGTCCCAGAGCGTGGCGGCCCATGTGTTGAGTATGCGGATTGCATGATCGGCATACCGTTGATCGCCGGTAACGTACCATACCAAAGCCGCATCGTAAGCGGTGTTTGCGTCTTTGGACAATTCGCCGCCGCCGATATTGGGCCGGGCGTAGGGGCCGCGCAAAACGTGCGTGAACGCTTTTATAACCGCATTAAGATCGATGCCGTCTTTCATCCGGTCGAACGCGTCGCGGTAAGGCTGCGCGCCGGCAAGCACGAGGGATTTCATCCGGGCAAGGTCTGCCGCGGACTGGTCGATGCCGGGATGTTTGAATTGTGCGGCGGCCGCTCCCGAGAGGAACAGCATAAAGAGCAGAAAGAGTTTTTTCATAGCTGTCGTGGAATGCATAAAAAAGAAAGAGGGACCGGCATGCACCGGTCCCTTTTATGATATCGGCAAACGTTACTTCATGGCGTAGCGTTTGATGCTGATCGTACCGGTTGCGCCGGCGTTGGCTTTGTTGATGTAAACGTAGGCGCGGTATTTCCCGTCCGCCGTTTCCACCCACACGCCATGGTCCTCTACCAGGCCGTGCACGTGATCGGTGGCGTCGGCGCCGAGGTCCAGCTTCTCAAAATCCGAGTCGTCGATGAACACGCCGTACTGGTCGTCAGACAGCTGCTGGTCGCGAAGCTCCCATACTTTCATCAGCTTCGCGTCCCTGTTCACGCCTGCGGGCAAAGTAACGCCGGGCAGGAATTCCGGATCGGCGGCGGGCGCTACCAGCGAATGGCCGAACGAAGCGGGCGAGCTGCGGTAAAGGTACACGAGATCGATCTTGCCTGCGTTGGCGGCGGCATCCGCTGCGGAGTACGCCGTCATGTCCTCGATGGAAATGTACATCGCGCCGCCGTCGGCCACGCTGATGTTCTTTTTCATTTCCATGTTGGAAATTTTATAAGGCCCGAGATCGAAGGAGACCGTTTCGCCGTTGCTGGCGCGCGCGGTGAATTTGAAGGTCACCTCTTTGCCGCGTGCGCTGGCGTCAGGATAATAATAATAACGGAGCGCGGCGGCCATCGTGTCCTTGTTGAAGGTCACTTCGGTGATGTTGTCCTTGTTCTGGGAAGGAGCGGCTACCTCCACCCCTACGTCCTGCCCGCTGCCGTTGGTGTAATAGGCTCGGTGCTCCATGTAAGTGTTGGCGGCGCCGGTGATGGAAGCCTCCACCTGCGCGGATACCAGTTTGCCTTTGTCCGCCGGCAGCGCCATGGCGTATACGAACTCCATCGGCAATCCCGCCATATTGGGCCCGAGGTTGCGTTTGATCGCGTCGTTCTGCAATTCGCTTTTTGGCACGGGCACTTCATAATCCTTGTCCGCGCACGACGCGAACATCACCGCCACGGCCGCGATCGCTGTTGTATATTGAATGATTCTCTTCATGATGTTCTGTTTTAATTGGGACGATTATTGACCAATCTTTACTTTCACCGTGTAGGTTTTCCTGATCTGCCTGTCACCGGAAATAACGGTCCAGCTTTTGGTATTGGCGGTGTCGGAAAAGTCTACCCAGGTAGTGATCTTCGGGTCCAGCTTGCAATCCTGCGCCAGGCTGAAGCGGGGCCAGATCTTTTTGAGATCGGTGCCGTATTTCACTTCTATATGGATGGTTTGCGCGGTGGTATCGATATCTCCGGTTTCCGTATTTACCAGCAGGTGGTCCGAACCGAGCATATCAAAGGCCGCCACATAACATTCGCGGCGGGCGGTGATCAACAGTCCGTCCTCATCCACAGGGCTGTCTTTTTTACAACCTGTCCATATCGCCGCGGCGCTTACCGCCATCACAACTACTGCAATATATTTCTTCATCTTTGTCGATTTTTTTGATTATAACCAAGGAGTGTTCTGGGTGAGATTGGGATTGCGTTCCCTTTCGGAGAGCGGTATCCTGAAGATGTACACGCGCTGGTAAGCTCTCAGTTCCTGGTTCTGGAATACGCCCCTGGTGGTGATATCGCCGTGCGTGTCCTTCAGGTTGCGGCCGGGCCCGCCCGGTGCGCCCCATACCCTGTCAAGCGCTCTCCAGCGGCGGATGTCCCAGAAACGCTGGCCTTCGCCGAGCAGCTCCACGATGCGCTCCTGCTCGATGGCTTTGAAGAACGCGTCCTTGTCGGCCGTCATCGCTGCGGTCAGCGGCGGCAGGTTGCCGCGGTGGCGGATCTTGTTGAGCAGACCGATCGCGTCGCCGGAAGGGCCGCTCAGCGCGTTGGTGGCTTCCGCGTACATCAGGTACACGTCGGCAAGACGCAGGATGGGGTAAGAATAGTTGCCCTCGCTGCGGCCAAGACCGGCGGTGTTGCGGAGGAATTTGCGGTATACGTAACCGGTGTTGCAGCCGTCCGTATTATAGGTGTTCGCGTATTTGATACCGTTCACCACTACGTTGGGCACGTTCCAGCTTTTGTAGATGAAAGGCACGTAGCCGGTGGATTTGAGGGAATTGAAACCTACGCTCAGCTCGAAGTCCCACATGATGGAAGACTTCATGCGGTAGTCCCTGTTCTCGTAGCTCTGCGGGTTCAGCGCGGAGTTCACGCGTGTTCTGGCATCCGGCGTGGAAGGGTTCAGCGGCACCAGCGGCGGCGCAAAATCTCCGGTGGTGAGCAGCTGGTAGCGGTCGGCTATTTCGTAACGCGGGGTGAGCCAGCATTGCGAGCCTTCGTGGGAGCGGCCCGCAACGTCGCGCATCAATTCCTCGCCCTGCGAAGTATTGGTGCCGCCATGGGTGAAGTATACGAGGAACTCGTGTTTTTCGTTGGCGATCGGGTTGGCTACCGGCGTGAACAGGTAATAATAATTCGGCAGGATGTCCGCCTTGCCGGAAGCGTCTATGTCGCCGGGCTCGCCGCCTCTCCACAGGCTGTAGCCCATGTTGAAGCAAACTTCGCGGAAGTCCGCCGCGGCTTTGGTATATGCGTCCGTCGCTTCCGCGCCGCTGGGCTGGAAGCCTTCCAGCTCCGGCCAGCCGTACTGGTTCCAGGATGCCCAATAGAGCATGAGCTTGCCGCGCATGCCGAGAGCGGCGGCTTTGGTAAGACGGCCCGGTTCGGAAGAAATATCGGGCAGCTTGTCGAATGCGTAGCTGAAATCCGCGTAGATGGAATCTTTGATCTGCTTGATCGGCGTACGCGATATCTGCGCGATCTCGTACTGGTTCTGCGAATTGACGATGTGGGTGAAATACGGAACGTCGCCCCACATGCTGATGAGCCTGAAATACACGAGCCCTCTCAGCAGGCGCGCCTCGCCCATGATCCTTTCCAGCTCGGGCACCGCGCTTGCGTTCACGG
>CBINIO010000506.1:0-3454 GCA_966250725.1 uncultured Chitinophaga sp. | reverse complement strand
CGTGATCACAAAGAGGTTCTGACCGGTGAGGGAGATGTTCACGTTCTTGAAGGTCTTGCCGATGTTGCCCAGGCTGTAGCTGATGGTGGCGTTCGTGAGTTTTACGAAGTCTCCTTTTTCGAGATACCGCGAAGAGGTGGTGATGGGGTTGGCGAGGTTCTCGTTGTTGCCCATCAGGCTATGCGCGATGTTGCGGGAAGAAAGGTTGTTCACCGGCAATACGGTGTTGGCCGTGTTGTTGTAGATGTCCTGCCCGAACGCGCCGTTGAAGTTCACCGCCACGTACCATTTTTTGTAAGACAGGTCCGTGCTGATGCCGAGCAGCTGTTTCGGGTTCGGGTCGCCCATGTAGAACATGGTGTTGCCGTCGTCCGTGTATTTGGCGAGGCCGTCCTTGTCCAGCCCTTCGTATTTGCGCACGTAGAACACGTTCAGCGGGTGGCCGTTCGCAAAACGCTGTACGGTGGCGCCGGTTACGCCCTGGCCGCTGATGGCGCCCGTAAGCACGTCAGGTCCGGTATAGTTCTGCAGCTCGTTGCTCATAAACGTGGCGTTCACGCCGATGCCCCAGAGCAGGTTGCCGCTGCGGATAATGTCGCCGTGAAGGGCCAGCTCCACGCCTTTGTTCGTGATGTCTCCAGGCATGTTGATCCAGAGGTTGGAGGCCGGGCCGGGCACGATGGCGGTGTAGTTGAACAGCAGGTCGGTGGTTTTTTTGTTGAAGTAGTCCACGGTGCCGGTGATCCTGCTGTCGAGGATGGCGAAGTCGATACCCGCGTTCAGCTGGTTCGATTTTTCCCATTTCAGGTCCGGGTTGGCAACGTTCACCTGCGCCGCGCCTCCCGCGCCTGCCAGCGCGTATTGTTCCTGCGCCGCGCCTGCCGGGAATTCCTGGTTGCCGGTAATGCCCCATCCGAGGCGCAGGGCCAGGTTCTGGAAGAAGCTGTTCCCTTTCATGAACCCTTCGCTGCTGATGTTCCATTTCGCCGCGAAAGAAGGAAAATAACCATAGCGGTTGTTCTTGCCGAACTTGTTGGAACCGTCCGCGCGCATGGTGGCGGTGAGCAGGTATTTGTCGTGCAGGTTGGCCGTTACCCTTCCAAAGATGGATTGCAGCTCAGACTGCGGGTTCACGTAAGAAGACATAAAAGTGTTGCTCTGCAAGGCGTTCTGCAAGATGCTCGTGTAGGGCAATGCGTCGGTGGTGAAGCCGAGCGCGCCGAGGTCCACGCCTTTGAACACAAAGTCCTGGTACTCGTAACCCACCACTGCGTTCAGGTTGAAGGCGGTGGACAGCTGTTTGTTGTAGCTGAGGGTGTGGGAGAACAGTTTGGTGGTCAGCTCCGCGTTGCCATAGTACGCCTGGCCGAGGTCTTCAATGCCCGGCAGCGTGAGGTAACCTTTCAGCTCCGTGCGGCGGATACCCGTTTGCCGGTTGATGGAGAAGAGGAAACGGTATTCCAGGTCGTCCGTGATCTTGTAATAGGGGCTGATGCTGCCGAGGATGTAGGAGATATTCGCGTTATCGTCCCAGGCTTCCGACATGGCGAGCGGGTTCACCGCCGCGTTGCCGCCCAGCTGGTTCAGCGTGCCGTCAGGCTTGCGCAGCGGGATGGTGGGGTTCCACTGCAACGCCTGCCCGATGAGGCTGCCGCGGAAACCCGCGTCGTTGCTGATGGGCGCGAGCTGTTCCACCGTTTGCGCCGCCATCAGGTTGAAGTCGATGCCGAGCTTTTTGCTTTCCAGGAATTTGAACTGGCCGGAGAGGTTGCCCGTATATTTTTTCAATCCCGATTTGCGTACGATGCCCTGCTGGTCCATGAGACCGAAGGACGCGCGGTAACGGCCGTTCTCGCCTCCGCCGCTGATGCCCACGTTGAAGTTCTGCGTGATGCCCGTGCGGGTGATGGCCTTCATGCCGTCCTCGTTGCCGCCGCCGTCGCCGCTGGTGAACTTATACGATTCCAGCACGCTGCGGAATTCGTCCGGGCTCAGCACTTTCAGTTTTTTCATGATGGTAGAAGCGCCCACCGAGTAGTTGAAATCCAGCTTGGCCGGGCCTTGCACGCCTTTTTTGGTGGTGATGATGATCACGCCGTTGGAGCCGCGCGAGCCGTAGATGGCCGTGGCCGAAGCGTCCTTCAATACGTCCATCGACGCGATGTCGAACGAGTTCACGAAGTTGAGCGGGTTCGCGTCCGGCGTGATGCCGACGCCGTTCGCGTTGATATTGGGCCGCGCCACGCGCCCGTCCAGCGGTACGCCGTCGATCACGTACAGCGGCTGGTTGCCCGAGCGCACGGACGATACCCCGCGGATGCGCACCGTAGTGGCCGCGCCGGGAGCGCCGCTGGTGTTCACCACCATCAGGCCCGCCACTTTGCCCTGTATGAGCTGGTCCGGCGCGTTGGCGATGCCTTTGTTAAAATCTTTTGCTTTCAGGGATGCCACGGAGCCCGTGAGGTCTTTTTTGCGGGCGGTGCCGTAGCCGACCACCACCACGTCCATCAGGGTAGTGTTTTCGATCCGCAGCACCACGTTCACTTCAGATCTGCCCGTGATGTCCACTTCCTGCTGGGCGTAGCCGATAAAGCTTACGACGAGCGTGGTGGCCGAAGCGGGAACGTTCAGTTTGAAGATGCCCGTGGGGTCCGTAACGGTGCCGGTGGAAGTGCCTTTCACCTGCACGCTGGCGCCGATGATGACGTTGCCTGTTTCGTCGGTGATCTTTCCGGTAACGGGTTTTGTCTGTGCCTGGACTGCTGCCGCGAGGAAAATAAGCGGACAGAAAAGCAGCGCTTTTAGTAGTCGCATTTTGGTCATAACGTAGTATTTAGTGAGTTTTTAGGATCGGTACAGCGGGCGGAATTACTGTACGTGGAATACATTTTTGGTTGAACGGGTCAAAGTAACCGGGAATAACAGAGGCGGCAAATTAGTATGGCCGGATTATAGATATTATTGGTGGAAAACGGGTTTTGTCTCGATGTAAGATATTGGTATATAAAATGTTAGTATTATATATAATTAATCGTAATATATGTGTTTTTATATCTTAATTTGCATGATCCGGTCTTCAAATTCTTCGTTTGGGATGATGGATTTGTTGCGGATGCGGGTTTTATAGGCGTAAATGGTGTTGACGGAATATTCGAGGATGCGGGCGATCTTTTCGTTTTCGCTGATGCCGATGCGGATGAGGGCGTAGATGCGGAGGTCGGTATTCAGCAGTTCATTGTCTTTCAGTTTGATCTGGTCTTCTTCTTTAAAGAAGGAGTTGAAAACGGACACGAAGTTGGGGAATATTTTCAGGAAGATGCGGTCGAAATTGCGGAACAGCTCCTCTCTTTCATGTTTGATATTGATATTATTGACGATGTAGCGGATCTCGGAGAACTTGTGATCGTTCAGTTTTCCATCGACCTGATTTTTGAGCTTTTCAATTTTATCGATA
>CBINIO010000505.1:0-3464 GCA_966250725.1 uncultured Chitinophaga sp. | reverse complement strand
AAACCCCAAAACCCCTGAAATAAATTATTAAAATAGTGATAAAGTTGAATAAAAAAAAGAAACTACCTTGCCAGGGTAGTTTCCTTTTTTGTTATGATCGCTATGTTCAAGCCATACTAGTATACAACAGGCTCATAGGTTTCCATCGTCACCTGCCGGTCTCTCACTACCAGTACGTCCTGTGCGTTATATGTCTGTCCGCCGCGGCTCACCACGTAGTTCAGCTCGATGCCGTTGCGCGGTTTGCCGCCCCATTCGTACGCGCCTTTTTTGAACACGCCGGTACCGGTAACGGTGTAGGTCGCGCCTGCGGGAGCGGAAACGGTGCAGTTATCGCCGCTGAAGTCCAGCACCAGCTCCACTTCCCCGGTCATTACGGTAGAGCGGAGGATGGTAGTGGCGGTCACCTGGTGGCGGCCGGTGGTGTTGAACCTTGTAACGGGATTGCTGGTCATGAACTTGGCCGAGTAGACGGTATCTTCCAGCACGGTGTTCGAAGCGTCTTTGATCTCGCTTTGACCGTAATGGAAATAGGTGGCGTGGAACTCGTTGATGAACTTGATGCCGAACATCGCAAAGTTTTTCGGAGCCACTACCCAGTCAGACACCACGCGGGGATCGGCGTTCGGGTCGTCAGACTGGCCGGCGAGAATAGTGTCCACATCTGAAGAGGATTTTAACCGCACGGGGATCACGTAGTTCAGCCCGATAGCCTGCGGATCGTTAAAGAACTCGTCGTTCAGCTGCACTACCACGCCGGCATGCATTTCGCCTTTCGGGATCACGATCTTGTCGGAGCCGAGCGAATAATACTTGGTAGGCAGCGCGCGCACGGTGTCGCCGCCGCTGGTGAACAGCAGGTCTTCCGCCAGGCTGTTATCCACTTCTATATTGAAGGTCCTGTCCTTGTTGTTTTCGTACAAACCGCCGAGGTGGGCGGATATGAGGAACTGGTGATTGTTATCGTTCGTGTTGTCGAAAATATAATCCCCGAGCACGAGCGTCCTTACCGGGAACTGGTACGGGAAGAATCCCGAGGTATATTTAAAGTCCGGGTGGGTGATCTCGAAGTTCTTGCAGGCATGTAACCCGACGGCAAGAATAGCAAATATCATCAAAGTCTTTTTCATTGCTTCAAGCTTTAAATTTTTAAAAGGTTACTGCCAGCCTTTGTTCTGGATAAGGTCGAACTTGAAGATCTCCCTGTTGGGGATCGGTCCGTAGTGCATATATTCATTGTCATATGCGCGTTGCTCAACCGTGAAATATTCGTACGTACCGTTGCTGATCCTTACACCTCTTACCGGTTCGGTCAGCGACACGTTCCAGCGGCGCAGGTCCCAGAAGCGGAACCCTTCAAAACAAAGCTCCAGTCTTCTTTCGTTGCGGATCAGCGCGCGCATGTCGTCCTTGCTGGTGATGGACGCCAGGTACGCATCCGGCTGGTCGATGCCGGCGCGGTCGCGGATGGCGGCGATCACCTGTTTTGCGGAGTAGGACTGCGTGCCCGTACCGTCGGGCCCCCATGCTTCGTTGGCGGCTTCCGCGTAGTTCAGGAACAGTTCGGTGTAGCGGATATGCGTAGCGAAATGTTTCTGGTCGGAAGTGGATACCGGGTTCACGTTCACGTCTTCGCGCAGCAGCTTTTTCAGGTAGTAACCGGTACGGGTGGAAGTGGGCAATGCGTCCAGGCCATCGTCTCCCCCGTCAACCGCGGTATTGATGGTGGTGTTGCGCAGCTTGCTGCCGTTGTACACGATATAGAGCTTGAAGCGCGGGTCCCTTCCGTTATACGGGTTGGCGGGATCGTAGCCGGAAGCGTCGTCCGTAATGGGATAACCGTTCGCCATGGGGAACGCGTCCACGAGGTTTTGCGAAGGGTTGATCTCCGCCCTGCCATACAGGGTGGGAGGGAAATTTTCCTGCTCGCGGGTGCGGTTGGTCACGATCGGGCGGCGCCAGAGCATTTCGGGAATGTCCGTTTTATCGCCGGCGGTGAGGTTCGCTGCGTCAACCTGCGCTTTGAGATAAAAGATATTGCCTTTGGGATCGAGGCCTGACACGCCGCCGATCTCTTCAAGCACGTCAGCGGTGAGGTTGGCCGCGTTTTCCCACAGCTGCGGGTTGTTGTCCGGGTTGAAGGCCGGGCTGGCCGCCAGCAATGCCGCGCGCGCCTTGATGGCCAGTGCGATGCGGCCGCTGATGCGCTGCTGCGTTACTTCACCGAACACCGTATTGTACTTGTCGATGTCAGTGATGCTTTCAAAGCCGGGAGGCAGGTCCACCGGGTCGCCGATGTCGCCGTAGTTCGGCGAAAGCAGTGCCAGCGCGCTGTCCAGGTCGTCGTAAGTGCTTTTCAGGCTTTCCGCGAAGCTGGCGCGGGGCGCCCTGAAGTCTTCCGCCTCGGTGATGAATTTATTATAGATCGGGAAGCCCAGCAGCTCGCCGTTCGAACCTACGCCGCCATGGTTGCGGAGCAGGTAATATTTGAACATGCCGCGCAGCGCGAGCGCTTCGCCTCTCAAACGGCGGATGTACAAGGCGTTCAGCTGCGGGTCGGTATATTTCCAGGGAATATCGTTCACCACGGACAGGAACTGATTGGCATACATAATGGCCCTGTTCGCATTGTCCCAGAGATTTTCCGGGTTGTCCAGCGAGGTCCAGCCGCCGGTGGCTATCCTGAGGAAGCTGCTGCCCTTGTCGGTAGTGGCCGCATCGTCCGTCGCCACTTCGTTCCAGGTATAATCATTGGTGGGAATATACGTGTAGGCCTTTATCAGCAGCCCTTCCGCATAGGCCGGGTCGGCATACACCCTGTCGATCGTACTGTGATTGTCGTTATTCGGGTTGAACAGCTTTTCGCATGAGCACAACGCGCAGGCGGCAAGCATGAACAGCGGTATCTTAACTAATTTCATAACATTCTCTTTTTTACGGTCATTAGAAGCTGGCGTTCAGGCCAATGGAAAAGACGCGGTAATACGGTTCGGAACCAACTGCCAGATCCCTGATCTTGCGGCTGGGGCTGAACTGGTAAAGGTTCGTAGCGTCAGCGAAGATGTTGAGGTGCCTCATCAGCAGCAGCCTGCTCACGGAAGCCGGCATGTCGTAGCTCAGCTGCACCCTGCGGATGCTGAAGTAATCGTTGTCGTAACCCCAGTAGGTAGACTGGCGATGGTTGTTGCTGTTGGTCTGGGAGCTGAGACGGGGATAAGTGGCGGTGGCTTTGGTCGCTTCCGTCCATGCGCCGCGTACCAGTTCGGAATATTTATCATTCCCGTCCATCCAGTAATAGTTGCCGCTTACGAACTCGTTCGCGCCATAGCTTGCCTCGCCCAGCGCGTACAGGGTAAGGTTCTTGTAAGAAAGCCTTATCTGCAGGCCGCCTGACCAGGGCTGCTGGTAACGGCCCAGGTATACTTCGTCGTTGGCGTCTATCACGTTGTCGCCATTCTGGTCTT
>CBINIO010000504.1:0-3469 GCA_966250725.1 uncultured Chitinophaga sp. | reverse complement strand
GCACCAACGGCACTTTCAAAGTGCCCCACTGCGTGCAGGACGTGATCAGCGCCATCTATTACGCGCGCAACATCGACTTTTCAAAATACAAGCCGGAAGACAAGATCCCCTTCACCATGTTCCTCGACGACGAAGTGTACAACATCTACATCCGGTATATGGGCAAGGAACAGGTGTCCACCCGGTACGGCACCTTCAGGGCCATCAAGTTCAAGCCCCTGCTGATCAAAGGCACCATCTTCGAAGGCGGCGAGCAAATGACCGTTTGGGTGAGCGACGACGGGAACAAGATACCCCTGCGGGTGGACAGCCCCATTTCCGTGGGCAGCATCAAGGTGGACATGATCAACTACAGCAATCTCCGCCACGCCCTCAGCTCCCTGGTCAGGAAAAGATAAGCCCCGAACCGTTTTCATCTTATTCTGTTATATTTGTTGCAGCCTAAAATCATTTAGATATGGAAGAACGCAAACCAAAGATCCTGCTGGCGGAAGACGATACCAACCTCGGCATGGTATTGAAAAATTATCTCGAGCTGAACGATTATGACGTGGAATTGTGCAGGGACGGCATCCTGGCGCTGGCCGCCTTCCGCCGCGAGAAGTTCGACATCTGCCTGCTGGACATCATGATGCCCAATATGGACGGTTTTAAGCTGGCCGAAGAGATCCGCGACGTGGACCCGGACATCCCCCTGTTCTTCCTCTCCGCCAAAACCATGAAGGAAGACATCATCCAGGGCTACAAGCTCGGGGCGGACGATTATATTTCCAAACCCTTCGACAGCGAATTGCTGCTGCTGAAAATAAAAGCCATCCTCAAACGCAACCAGGAGCTGAACAGCAAGGAGGAAGAGCAGTTCGAGTTCAACATCGGGCAATACCATTTCAATTCAAGGCTCCGCACCCTTTCCAAAACCGGCGACAGCCATACGCTTTCACCCAAGGAAAACGAGCTGCTGCACATGCTTTGCGAGCACAAGAACGATCTGCTGCCGCGCGAAGTGGCGCTGAAAAAGATCTGGGGCAGCGATACCTATTTCAACGGCAGAAGCATGGACGTATACATCGCCAAGCTGCGGAAATACCTGAAAGACGATCCGAACATCGAGATCGTGAATATCCATGGTAATGGGTTCAGGTTAGTAGTGAAAGATTAAACGAACGCTTTTATAAAGAAACGGGCTTACCAAATGAATGTTTCCTGTTGTATGGAAGCTGTTCAAAATGGTAAGCCCGTTTTTATTTCAAAAAAAGTGATGGAAAATGTTTGGAGAATACTGATGGACTTCGCCTGTTGAAGGCTCTGTAAGGTGTTAACACCTCGCGTATCAACCGGCATAAAGCCTTCTCCTATTTGTAACGCCTGTTTAGAACAACAGATTGGAACCCCCTTTCAGCGGATTTTTCCCGAGATGCATGTACGCTTTTTCCGTCACTTCACGGCCGCGGGGCGTACGTTTGATAAACCCTTCCTGTATCAGGAACGGCTCGTACACTTCTTCCAGCGTGCCCGCTTCTTCCCCTACTGCAGTGGCAATGGTGGTGATGCCCACGGGGCCGCCTTTAAAATTCTCGATGATCACGTTCAGGATGCGGTTGTCCATTTCATCCAGGCCGTATTCGTCCACGCTCAGCGCTTTCAGGCTGAACTGCGCGATCTCCAGGTCTATCACGCCGTTGCCCATCACCTGCGCAAAATCGCGCACGCGCCGCAGCAGGCCGTTGGCGATACGCGGCGTACCGCGTGAACGGCGGGCGATCTCCGATGCCGCGTCCGAAGTGATTTTCGAGCCCAGCAATCCCGCCGCGCGCCAGATGATCTTTTGCAGGGTAGCGGCGGAATAATATTCCAGCCGGCTTTTGATGCCGAAGCGGCTCAGCAGCGGCGCGGTAAGCAGGCCGGAGCGCGTGGTGGCGCCCACCAGCGTGAAGGGGTGCAGGTTGATCTGTACGGAACGGGCGTTGGGGCCGGAATCGATCATGATGTCTATCCGGTAGTCCTCCATCGCGGAGTAAAGATATTCTTCCACCACCGTGCTCAGCCGGTGGATCTCGTCTACGAACAATACATCGCTGGGCTCAAGGTTGGTGAGCAGCCCGGCAAGGTCGCCCGGCTTTTCGATCACGGGGCCGGAAGTTTCGCGGATGTTCACGCCCAGCTCGTTGGCCACGATGCGCGAAAGGGTGGTTTTGCCCAGGCCCGGGGGGCCGTGGAACAGGATGTGGTCCAGCGCTTCGCCGCGCATTTTGGCCGCTTTGATGAATACCTTCAGGTTTTCAATGATCTGTTCCTGCCCGGAGAAATCCACGATCTCCCTGGGCCTGATGCTGTTCTCAAATTCTTTCTCCGCGGCGCTCAGCCGGTTCTCATCTGGTCTCAGGTTTGAATTGGACATATCTTCGCCTTTCATCACCAAAAGTAATGAGAAATTGTAGAGGATATTTCCTTTATTTTTATCGAAATCTTTACCATCCATGAAATTAAGCGCACTATGCCTTTTAGCCGTGCTGGCGGCGGGAACCATGCCCGCGCAGGCGCAAAAGATCAGTGAACAGGAAGTAAGCCGCATCATCGGCACGCTGGCGGCGGACAGCATGCAGGGCCGCATGACTTACACGCCCGGCATTGAAAAAGCATCTCTTTTTATCGAGGAAGAATTTCGTAAAGCGGGCCTGGAGCCGCTTCCGGGGGCAACGGATTTCCGGCAGCGGTTCATCACCAGCGCCAGGAAAGTAATGCCGCTCGATTCGGCCGAAACCGCTGTGGAACCAAAATTCCTCCACAACGTGGCCGGTATGATCAAAGGCAGCGGCAAACCGGACGAATACGTGATCTTCTCCGCGCATTACGATCACATCGGCATCCGCGATGCCGTGGAGGAAGACAGCATTGCCAACGGCGCGGACGACGACGCTTCCGGCGTTACCGCGGTAATACTGCTGGCGGATTATTTCAAACAGCATCCGCCCGTGCGCAGCGTGATATTCGTAACGTTCACCGCGGAAGAGATCGGCGGTTTCGGCTCGCGTTATTTTTCCCGCCAGCTCGATCCCGCGCAGATCGTGGCGATGTTCAACATCGAAATGATCGGCAAGGAATCCAAATTCGGCCGCAACAGCGCGTTTATCACGGGTTTCGAGCGGTCGGACTTCGGGAAGATATTGCAGGCCAACCTCGCGGGTTCCAGCTTCCAGTTTCACCCCGATCCTTATCCCGAGCAGCGGCTCTTTTACCGGTCGGACAATGCGACGCTGGCCCGCCTCGGCGTACCGGCGCACACCATTTCCACCACGCAGATCGACAAAGACAAGCTCTATCACAGCGTTGACGACGAGGTGGAATCGCTGGACATGAAAAATATCGCGGACATCATCGAAGCGATCGCGATCAGTTCCGGCAGCATCGTGGAAGGAAAGGACGCGCCGACGCGCATCAGGGTGGGGTCGCACCGCAGCTTCGCCCGGCA
>CBINIO010000503.1:0-3477 GCA_966250725.1 uncultured Chitinophaga sp. | reverse complement strand
CGACGCCATCCTCGAACGCTTCGCCCAGCCGCTGCCCACCCTCCTCACCGACGTATCTTTTGAATCGCCCGTAATGAAAGAGGAGATTTTCGGCCCGGTGCTGCCCGTCATTCCCTACAAAACCACCGCCGACGCGATGGAGATGATCGCCCGTAACCCTTATCCGCTGGCGCTTTACGTGTTTACCAACGACCGCAAAACGGAACAGGCGTTCATCGAAAAAGTGGCTTTTGGCGGCGGCTGCGTCAACAATACGCTGGTGCATTTCGCGAACGGCGAGCTGCCTTTCGGCGGCATCGGCTACAGCGGCATGGGGCGGTATCACGGCCGTAACAGCTTCAACGAGTTCACGCATGAAAAAGGCATACTGAAAACCGCCACCTGGCTGGACGTTCCGGTGAAATACCCGCCGTTCGGGAACAAGCTGAAATGGTTAAAGATGTTGCAGAAATAGGGGGACGGGCGGCGGTGCAAAACCCGGCCGCCGTTGTCACTCACTTCAGCGGCAGGAATACTGGTGAGCGTTGAGATACTTCCACATAAAAACGGCCCGGATAACCGGGCCGTTTCTCTTTGCTTACACTTAAACTATAATCTGCCTTACAATTTTAAATTTTATGTGCGGAGGTTTTGTCGTCGTGCTTTAAGCGGTTGTTCACCATGCGCGGCTTTCGCCGGCTTGTTTTGCAGATTCCTGTGTTAACAGATCTCCGCGGCTACAACCATTTTTATTTACAAGTTCTCCGTCCTTAAATTCTTCGGCACCTTGATGGTGTACGTTTGCGATTCGCCGTTGCGCGTGCCTTTGGCGGCGATAGTGCCTTTGTCTCGGTTGTCGCGGTAGGCGTCCGCCACGTCGCCGGCGTTTTTCACTTTTTCGCCTGCGATCTCAGTGATGAGGTCACCGTTTTTAAAACCGGCTTTTTCGGCGGCGGAACCTTCTTTCACGCCGGTCACTTTTGCGCCGTTGCCTTCTTCGGTATCCTGCACGGTGAGTCCGAGCGCGGGGCCTCTTTCGTTAAAAAAGCGGTCGAAGGGCAGGGGCCTGCTGCGGGGCGCTTGCGGCATCCTGAACCGGAAAGTGTTCCTGTCCTCGTCACCGGGGGCGATGCCAAAGCTGCGTGGCGCCATGGACGAGCGTTTGCCGAGGGCGGCGTCAGTCTTTTTTTCTTTTTTATCACGCAGGTAAGTAATGGTTACTTTGTCGCCGGGTTTTAGTTCGCCGATGGTTTCAAAAAGGTCCTGCGGTTCTGAAATTTTTGTGTCGTTTACTTTGGTGATCACATCGCCGGCCAGCAGCCCTGCTTTTTCGGCCGCGCTGCCTTCGGCCACGGTCTGAATGGTAGCGCCTGCCGCTTCCTTCTTTTCAGTGATCACGCCTAATACGGCCGGAGGGGGCGTGAGGCGGATGTCGTTGTCTTCGTCTTCAAAGAACTGCATACCGCCGTTCCCGAACTCATTGCCGTTCCGCGGGGTGACCCTTCGGCGTTGCACGGTGATGTTGCCGTTCCTGTAATCTTCAATTTTTTTGCCGTCGACCAGTACTTCACCGTCTTTTATTTCGACGGTTACTTTTGCGTCTTTGTCGCCGCCTTTGCGTTTGATGATGATCTCGTCATACTCTCCCAGTTTACCGGAACGTTTTTCCTGGGCGGATGCCGGGAGTGCCAGTGTTGCGATGGCAAGGAGGCCAAAGCTGAAAGTGTACAATATCTTGCGCATTGGATAATTGGTTTTGAACAAATTTAGCGGGATATGAGGGATTAATGGTTTAAGGGATTGTTAAAATGTGGGTGGAGGAAGATGAGGTGTTAACACCTTTCCTCCCCCCAAACACTTAAAAAAAACGGGCTCCCAAAAGAGCCCGCCTGATATAATCATTCAATATTCTACAAAACCTTCCTCACATTCCCGATCACCTCACTCAGCCGGCTCGCATCCTGCCCGCCCGCATTCGCCTGCGTGGGCTGACCGCCGCCGCCGCCTTTGATTACGCCGGCCACCTGCTCTTTGATGATCTTTTGCGCGTTCAATCCTTTGGATTTCACCAGGTCGTCAGACAACAGCACGGATACCTGCGCCTTGCCGCCGATATTGGCCGCCAGCGCTACCAGGAACGGCGCCGTCAAAAGATCTTTCAGCGAAGCGGCCACATTGCGGAGCATGTCCGCGCTCGCGGCTTCTATAATTGCACCGAGGAATTGCACGCCATTCACCTGCACCGCCTGCTGCGGCAAAGTGGCGGCCAGCTGCGCGGCCTGCTTCAGCTCAAGCGAAGCCAATTGCTTTTCCAAAGCCGTTTTGTCGTTAAGGATGGTCTCGATCGCCTTTGCCGGCTCTTTCGGGTTTTTGATGAGCGCTTTGATCTCTTTCAGCTGCGCCAGCTGTTCGTTCACATACGCTTCGGCTTTGGCGCCGGTAAGGGCTTCCACCCTGCGTACACCCGCCGCCACGGCGCTTTCGGCGATGACCTTAAACAGTCCCAGCTCGCCGGTGTAGCCTACATGCGTACCCCCGCAAAGCTCGATGGAATAAGCGGGATCGATGGTCACCACGCGAACGGTTTCCCCGTACTTTTCACCGAACAGGGCCATAGCGCCCAGCTTCAGCGCTTCTTCGCGCGGCAGTTCCTTTATCACTACGGGAATATTTTCCCGGATCTTCTGATTCACGATAAGCTCAATGGCCGCCAGCTCTTCGTCGGTCACCTTCGCGAAATGACTGAAATCAAAACGCAGGTAGTCGGCATTTACGAGCGAGCCCTTCTGCGCTACGTGCGTGCCCAGCACCTGGCGCAAAGCCGCGTGCAGCAAGTGGGTGGCGGAGTGGTGGCGCGCAGTGTCCTGCCGCTTGGCGGCGTCTACCTCGGCCAGCACGGCGCCGTCGATCTGCTTTGGCAGGCTGTCCACGAAGTGCACGATCAGGTCGTTCTCTTTTTTGGTGTCGGTTACGGCAATGGTTTCGCCGTTGAAACGAAGCAAGCCCGTATCGCCCACCTGGCCGCCGCTTTCGGCGTAAAACGGCGTCTGGTCCAGCACCAATTGGTATTGTTCTTTGCCTTTGGCTTTGATCTTCCGGTATTTGAGCACATGGGCCTCCGCGTTCAGCTGCGTGTAACCCACGAATACGCCGGAGGGCTGGTCACGCAGGATGGTCCAGTCGCCCATATCCAGCTCCGTGGCGGCGCGGGAGCGGTCTTTCTGTTTTTTCAGTTCGGCCTCAAATCCTTCTTCATCCACCGTAAATCCCTTTTCAGCGGCTATAAGCTTCGTAAGGTCGAGCGGAATGCCATAAGTATCAGACAATTCAAATGCCACCGCTCCTTCGATTCTCCTGGTGGCCGTTGTAGTGGAGCTGGTGGTTTCGTCGATGTATTTATCCACTCTTTCAAGACCGGAAGCCAGCGTACGCAAAAAGCTGTTCTCTTCCTCGAACACTACCTTCTTTACAAAATCCGCCTGCTGCGCCAGCTCGGGG
>CBINIO010000502.1:0-3481 GCA_966250725.1 uncultured Chitinophaga sp. | reverse complement strand
CATTCCTTTCCAGTTCAACCAGCTGTTTGAGAACCTGCTGGGCAATTCGCTGAAATACCGGCATCCGGACAGGTCGCCGAAGATCAGGATCACGGCGAGCATTGTGCCGGGAGGAGAGCTGAAAGACCTGAGAAAAGTGGAGGGGCTTTATCACAAGATCACGGTAACGGACAACGGCATCGGTTTCGATACGGAGTATTCGGCAAAAATATTCGACCTGTTCCACCGGCTGCACGATGGAGAAAGGTATGCCGGCACCGGCATCGGGCTGGCGATCTGCAAAAAGATCGTGCAGAACCACCAGGGCTTTATCAGGGCCAGCGGCCTGCCGTACCAGGGAGCGGAATTTTCCGTATACCTTCCCGGCGCGAACTATTGAGCGCCGGCATCGCATATGCGCAGCATCTTGCGGGTAATTTCCTTCAGCTCGCTCAGCTGTGCGGGTTTCACAAAATATTCGAGGGCGCCGTTTTCAAGGCAGGATTTTACATGCTCCGGCTGGCTGGACGTGCTCCACACCACTTTGGGAATAGCGTTGAGCCTGGGCTGCACCCGTATCTTTTCCAGCACTTCCACGGCATTGTATACCGGCATCTTGTAATCCAGCACGATAAAATCGGGCAGCTCGCTGTCGGGGAGGTTTTCGAGGTATTCCACCGCCTGCCGCCCGTTCCTCACCATTTTGAGCTGCAAGCCGGGGTCGGCGGCCAGCAATGCTTCTTCCAGCATTTCCTGGTCTTCGGGATCATCATCTGCCAGTAAAATAACTCTCGGACGGGTATTTGTCAGCAACGCTAAAATTTTACTGACGCTAAAGTACTACAAATCAGCCCGTTTTCAAAGCCCGGGAAGCCGGCGCCGTACACGGGGAAAAAACAGCCGTAAAACGGGTCACGACTGCTTCCCGGGAATGCCGATAATAAAGGTGGTGCCGTTGTCCACCTCGCTGGTGGCGGTGATGGTGCCGTTGTGATGTTCCATGATCTTTTTGCAGATGGACAGCCCGATGCCGGTGCCTTCTATCTCGTGGTAGCTGTGCAGGCGTTTGAACACGGCGAAAATGTCTTCAAGGTAACGGTTGTCTATCCCGATGCCGTTGTCCGACACGAAGATCTGGTACATGGGCATCATTTCCGCTTCGGGCTCTTCCGTTTTCCGCGCGTAAATATGCACCACGGGCATCACGTTCTTTTTCCTGAATTTGATGGCGTTGCTGATAAGGTTGTTGAACACCTGCCGGATCATGGTGGGGATCACGGGCACGCAGGGCAGCGGGTCCACCTGTATATGCGCCTGGTTCGCCTGTATGGGTATCTCCAGCTCGGACACGGCCTCTTTCACGATCTCGTTCAGATCGGCGTTCACATAGTCGCGGCCCTGGGTGGAGTGACGGGAGAAACGCAGCAGGTCGTCCACCAGCCGCTGCATCCTTTGCGCGGCCTCGCCGATCTTCGACACGTACCGTTCTATTTCCTGCGGGGCGTCGTTATTTTTTATGAGGTCGGTGAACACGCGGATCTTCCGCAGCGGCTCCTGCAGGTCGTGCGAAGCCACGTAGGCGAAGCGGTCCAGCTCTTCGTTCACTTTTTTGAGATGCACGTTGCTGCGGTGCAGCTGCCGGTTCAGTTCCAGCACTTTCATTTCCGACGCTTCGCGTTCCTCTATTTCCTTTTGCAGCTGCGCGTTCGCTTCCAGCAGGTTTTTTTCCTGCTCGCGCAGCGAATGCGTTTTCTGGTACAGCTCCACGAACAACCCCACTTTAATGCGCAGCAGCTGCGGGTTCAGCGGTTTGTGGATGAAGTCCACCGCGCCCACGTGATACCCTTTGTACACGGCTTCTTCCTCATGCGTATGCGCGGTGATGAAGATGATGGGTATGTTCTTGAGCCTGTCGCGCTGGTAGATCAGCGCGGCCGTTTCAAAACCGTTCATGTCGGGCATCTGCACGTCCATCAGGATGAGCGAGAAATCGGTCTCCTGCAGCAACGCCTTCAGCGCCGCCCTGCCGGAGCCTGCCTTCACGATGTTGTAATGCTCCTTTTCCAGGATGGTTTCGATGGACAGGAGATTGTCCGGCCGGTCGTCTACGATCAATATTTTTACTGCATTGTTCATTCGCGCTGTTGAAGGTTATCTGTAAAGCCAAACGCGCATCAGCGAAAGCAGCTGGTCGATCTTCAGCGGTTTGGTGATGTAATCGGACGCGCCCGCCTCAAGGCATTTTTCCCGGTCGCCTTTCATGGCCTTGGCCGTAACGGCGATGATGGGCAGCGCGCTGTTCTTATGCTCGCGCCTGATCTTCTGCATCGTTTCGTAACCGTCCATTTCGGGCATCATGATGTCCATCAGCACGATGTCCACATGTTCCTTTTCACCGAGCAGGTGCATCGCTTCCTGCCCGCTTTCGGCGGTGATGGTGTTGATGTGGTATTTTTCAAAAGCGGTGGTGAGCGCGAAAAGGTTGCGCACGTCGTCGTCCACCACCATCACGGTCTTGTTGCTCAGCACGTCTTTTTGCGAACGGAGGTCTTCGATCAGCTTCCTTTTTTCTTCAGGCAGCGCGAAATGATTGATGTGCAGCTGCATCACGGTTTCTTCCAGCAGCAGGTCAAGGGAATTGACGTCTTTCAAAAGGATCTTGTTGGCGTATTGCTTAAGCTTGGACTTCTCGGCGGCCGAAAAATCTTTTGCCGAATATACGATAAGCGGCGTTGTATTTTGCCGGTTGGAGGCCTGTATGTTGGCAAAAAGATCGGCGCCTTCCACATCGGGCAGCATATAATCGGCGATGATGCAGTCGTAGGTGTTGGCGCTCAGCCTTTCCAGCGCCATCTGCCCGTCTTCCACGAACTCGAGGTCTATCAGCTCGCCGTGGTCGAGTATCCGCGCGATCTGCGAAGCGTCCGGCTGGTTGTCTTCCACCACCAGCACGCGTTTCTTTTTCTGCCCGTGCTGCTCCAGCACTTTTTTGAAAAGCACGGTGAGCGCTTCGGACTTGAGCGGCTTGAGGTTGAAGCTGCGCGCGCCGCGCTGCATGGCGAGCAGCCGGTTCTCCTCGCCGGATATGAGGTGAATGGGAATATGCCGGAGGTTGACGTCGTTCTTGAACAGGTCGAGTATGCGCCAGCCGCTGGCGTCGGGCAATTTTACGTCGAGGGTGACGGCGATGGGGCTGTATTTGTTGGTCAGGTCGAACACTTCGCCGAAACTAACGGCCACCACTACTTTCAGGCCCATCTCATGCGCTTTTTCCTGCATGATCTTGGCGAAGCGCACATCGTCCTCCACGATCAGCACCACCTTGTCGCCGTCCACGATGTTATTGCGGTCGTCGCCGATATCGTTGATGATCTCGTTGAGCCCGTCGAGGTCTTTGGTTTCGGTGGATTTTACCGGCGCTTCCATGCGCGGTTTTTCTTTCCGTATGATGGTGGTCTGGCTGTTGATGAGGGGGAGGAAAAGCGTGAAAGTGCTGCCCATG
>CBINIO010000501.1:0-3481 GCA_966250725.1 uncultured Chitinophaga sp. | reverse complement strand
GCAGCGCCTGCCGCCAGCCAGCCTATGCAGCTGGAAGCCGTAAAGGCGCAGCAGGCAAGCGTTACTGGGCAGGTTACGGAGGAATCCGGCGTGCCGCTGCCCGGCGTGACCGTTGTGGTGAAAGGCACTGTCAACGGCGCAAAGACCAACGATAACGGGCGTTATACGCTTAACAACGTGCCGAAGGACGCCATCCTCGTGTTCAGCTACCTCGGGTATAAAACCCAGGAAATAAAAGTGAACGGCCGCAGCAAGCTCGACGTGAAGCTCCTCACCGACGTGCAGTCCATGAAAGATTTTGTGGTGAACGGCTACCAGAAGCTCAAAAAGGAAAGCTACACCGGTTCCGCCATCGTGATCACCGGCGAAGAGATCAAACGTTTCAACCCGCAGAACATCCTCGCCAGCATACAGGCCTACGACCCTTCGTTCCGCATCGTGGAGAACAATCTCGCGGGCTCCAATCCCAACGCGCTTCCCAACATCAATGTAAGAGGCGCCACGGCGGTGCCTGCGGGCGACCCGAAACTGTTGTCGCGCAGCTCGCTCGCCACCGTGACCAACCTGCCCATGTTCATGCTCGACGGTTACCAGGTGGGCATTCAAACCATTTACGACCTGGACGTGAACCGCATTGAAATGATCACCCTGCTGAAAGACGCCGCGGCCACCGCCATTTACGGTTCCCGCGCTTCCAACGGCATCGTGGTGATCACGACCAAGCTGCCAAAAGAAGGCGCGCTGGAAGTGTATTACAATTACGAGCTGAACGTGACCACGCCCGACCTCACGGCTTACAAGGTGCTGAACGCGGAAGAGAAGCTGGAATACGAGCGGCTGGCCGGTCTGTATTCTTCCAACTCCGTCGATCCCCCGGACGAGCTGGCGCAAAAATATTATGCAAAAAGGGCGAACGTGCTCTCCGGCGTGAACACTTACTGGCTCAGCCAGCCGCTCAGCACGGATTTCGGGCACAAACATTCCATCAGCCTGCAGGGCGGCAGCCCTTCCATCCGCTATGGCGTGGATGCCCGCTACCAGACGAATAACGGGGTGATGAAAGGCTCCGGCAGGGACCGTTACAGTCTTGCCAACAGCCTTTCCTACAACCTGAAAAATAACAAGCTGCTTTTCCGCAACAGCTTCACCATTTCGCAGGTGAACGGCACGGAATCGCCATACGGGCTGTTTTCGGACTATGTGCGCATGAACCCGTATTACCCGCGCACCGATTCCGCCGGCAGGATCACGCCGACCGTTGACCAGTGGAATTACCTTAGCAACGAGGACCGCGTAAGCGGGGACCGCGTGCTGGCCCCGGTGTTTAACCCGCTGTACGAAGCCACCACCGGCGGTTTCAACAAATCCGAATACACCGAGTTTATCGACAACTTCGCGATGGAGTACAACCCGAGCGCGGCCTGGAGGATCAACGGCAACATCAGCCTGACCAAACGCAAAAGCACGGACGACCGTTTCGTATCGCCGCTGAGCAACCAGTTTTATTACGACAAGGGCGATGCGCTGAAAGACCGCGGCCGTTATTATTACAAGACCGTGCAGGAAACGCAGGTGGACGGAAGCCTGACTGTGAACTACAACAAAACGCTGGCCGGTTCGCACTTCCTCAATTTCTCATTGGGCACCAACCTGCAGGCCGCCAAATACACCGGCCGCGAGTTTGTGGCGCAGGGCTTTACCAACGACCGTTTTACCGACGTATCGTTCGCGCGCGGTTATGAGAGAGACAGGGCGCCCACCGGTTCCATCACCGAGCAAAGGCTGATCGGCGCGTTCCTTTCCATGAACTATTCTTACCAGAACCGCTTCCTGATGGATGGCACCGTACGCGTGGACGGCTCCAGCAAATTCGGTTCCGAATCGCGCATGGCGCCTTTCTGGAGCTATGGCATCGGCTGGAACCTGCACAACGAAAAGTTCATGCGCAACACCGTTTTCAACCAGCTGCGCATCAAAGCCACCACCGGTCTTACCGGCGACGTGAGCTTCCCCGCGTACCTGTCCAACACCACGTATAACTACTACACCTCCGACTGGTACTCCACCGGCGTGGGCGCGGTGTTTGCGGGTTACGGCAACTCGAAGCTGAAATGGCAGCGCACGCGCAACTATGATATCAGCATGGAGATCTCCATGTTCAAAGACCGCCTTTATATTTCTCCGCGTTATTACCACAAACTTACCCGCGACCTGCTCACCGATGTGAACGTTGCGCCCAGCACAGGCTTCAGCCAGTACAAGGAAAACCTCGGCGAGATGGTGAACAAAGGGTACGAAATTTATTTCCGCGCCAACGTGCTGCGCGGCAAAGACTGGTCGTTCAACCTCAACGCCAACCTCGGCAGCAACACCAACATCATCACAAAAATCTCCAACTCGCTGAAAAGCTACAACGACGAGGTGAACAAGAACCAGCAAAGCGATTCCTCGCTCAGAACGCGGCCGCTGCTGCGCTTCCAGGAAGGCCAGAGCCTCAACACCATTTACGCGGTGAAAAGCCTCGGCATCGACCCGGAGAACGGCCGCGAGATATTCCTCCGTCCCGACGGCACCACCACCTATGACTATGACGTACGCAACACGGTAGCGGTAGGCGACATGACGCCCGACTTCGACGGTTATTTCGGCGGCAGCTTCGTATACCGCAGCTTTATGGTGGAATTCAGCTTCTACGCGAAAGTGGGCGGCGACATCTATAACCAGACGCTCATCGACCGCGTGGAGAACGCCGATCCGAAGTACAACGTGGACAGCCGCGTGCTCACCGAAAGATGGCGCAAACCGGGCGACCACACCTTTTACAAAAATATCGCCGATCTCACCACTACAAAGGCCACCAGCCGTTTTGTGCAAAAGGAGAACAGGCTTGAGTTCAAAAGCGTCTACGCTTCGTGGGAAGCGCCGGCCAGCCTGTACAAACGCCTCAAGATGAAAAGCCTCCGCGTGGCGCTCAACCTCAACGACCTGGCTTATTGGTCTTCCCTGCAGATCGAGCGCGGCATCGATTATCCCTTTGCCCGGAGCTTCACCTTTTCATTAGCCACCAGATTCTAAACACGACCGACATGAAGCAATACCTGATAACGATCATCACCATATGCACGCTCGCCTCCTGCAGCAAGTGGCTGGACGTAACGCCCGCCTCGGAAGTGAGCAAGGATGCGCTGTTCAGCACCGAAGACGGCTTCAAGGAAGCGGTGAACGGGCTGTACGGCAGGCTCACCAAGGAAGACCTGTTCGGCCGCGAGCTGACCGCCGGCACGCTGGACGCGCTGGCGCAGAATTACTCCACCGACGTGAACGATCCCTGGAGATACCGCCAGACGATGCTGTACAACTTCCAGGACCAGTATTTTATGGGCCGCCGCGACGAGATATGGAAAGGGCTTTACAACGTCATCGCCAACGCCGCGGATGTCTCTACACGCCAGCAGCTTGCGGACTCTGCTGACCGCCGGGT
>CBINIO010000500.1:0-3498 GCA_966250725.1 uncultured Chitinophaga sp. | reverse complement strand
GACACCTGTATTACATGAAATGCAGGTTCGGCTTGACGAACGGGGGGATTAACGGCAGTATTTCCCGATGGCCTCCGCGGCATACTCGCCGCCAAAATGCCGGGACTTCTGAAAATATTCGCAGGCGGAAGGAGCCTGGCCGGTACTTAAATAGATATACCCGATATAAAGATAACAATCAGCGACCCGGTAGTTATTTTCAAGTGCCCGGCTGATGTCGTTGTACGCCCGCCGTAAACTATCCAGTTTATAATACGCATCCCCGCGGTCGAAATATACGGCGCCGCTTTCAATATCGAATTCACCTACCATTTTCAGCTGGATATATGTTGTTTTGCCCGTTTCTTCACTATAGTCGCCTAAAGCCCAATTATAATATTTTACGGCAGTTTTATAGTCGCCCATTTGCTTGTAGCTATTACCGGAATAATAGAGGGCGAGCATATTGGAAGTATCGAAAGCCAATGCTTTCCGGAAGTCCGCAATCGCCCCGCGGTAATCTTCGAGCGCTGATTTGTCCGCTCCGCGGTTGATATACGCGGCGATGTATTGGTCGTCTTTTTCGATCGCCTTGTCCAGTAAACGGATGGATTCGCGGTATTTCCCCTGCGCTGAAAGTCTTTCGGCTTCCTGCAGGTAATGTTCGGGCGAGGTCATATCGCAACCGGCGAGCAAAAAGAGCAGCGCCGTAAGTGCAATGAAGTAATCAGCGGCTTTCATGGTATGAGGAATGTTAAGTAAGCTACATCTTCACCTTCTCCTCCAGCTCCATCACCTTCTCAAACACGCTTTCATAATCGGCATTAAGCTTTGCCAGCTCCGCATTCGCCTTCTTATACGCCTCTTCCGTTTTGCGGAATTTGTCTTTATCGGCATAGATCTCCGGCGAGGCCATTTCGTTTTCCAGCTGGCCGAGCTTGTCTTTCAAACCGGCGATCTGCTGTTCCAGCTGCTGAAACTGCCGCTGCTGTTTTTGCAGCTCCTTTTGCAATTATTTATCGATGGCCGTTTTGGGGGAAGAAGAAGTTTTTGCGGGCTGCTGCTGCGCCGCGGGGGCGCTCTTTTTCTCCTTCTCGGGTTTGGGAGGCAAAGCGGCCAGCGCCTGGCGTTTTTTCCATTCCTCCCATTCGGCGTAGGTGCCTTTGAATTCTTTTATTTCCCCGTCCACGATCTCCCAGATCTTGTTCGCGGTCTTCGACACGAAATACCGGTCGTGGCTCACGAGCACCAGGCTGCCTTCGTATTTGCCGAGCGCGTCGATCAGCATTTCCACGGAATTGATGTCCAGGTGGTTGGTCGGTTCGTCCAGCAGCAGGAAGTTGGCCTGGCTGATGATCACCTTGCCGAGCGCCACGCGCGCTTTTTCACCGCCGGAGAGGATGCGGATCTTTTTGAACACGTCGTCGCCCTGGAAAAGGAAGCAGCCCAGCAGCGAACGCAGCTCCATTTCGGTTTTGCCGCTGCCGCAGCCTTTCAGCTCCTCGAGTATCTCGTTGTCGAGATGCAGCGCTTCCAGCTGGTGCTGCGCATAAAAGCTGGTCACTACGTTATGCCCGGGCACGCGTTCGCCGGTAAACGGCTCGGTGCCTGCGATCACGCGCAGCAGGGTGGACTTGCCCTTGCCGTTCGCGCCGATCAGGGCTATTTTGTCGCCGCGGTCGATCTCCGCGGAAGCGTTCTTTAATATCTCGAGCGGGCCGAATGCTTTGCTGACGCCATTGAGCGTGCAAAGGATCTTGCCGGGCGTTTTGTCCACGGAAAAGTTCATCCTGATCTTGGCCGGGCCGCCGTCTACCTGCTCCACGCGCTCCAGCTTGTCCAGCCGTTTGGCGATGCTTTGCGCCTGCGCGGCCTTGGAGGCTTTGGCCTTAAAACGTTCGATAAAACGTTCCTGCTGGCGGATGTAATCCTGCTGGTTCTCGTAAGCGCGCTGCTGCAGTTCGCGGCGCAGCACTTTTTCCTCTTCGTAATCGGAATAGTTGCCGGCGTAGTGGTGCAGCTGCTGCTGGTAAAGTTCCACTACCTTGTTCACCATTTTATCGAGGAAAAAACGGTCGTGGCTCACGATGATCACGGCGCCGTTGTAATTGCTGAGGTACTTTTCCAGCCATTCGATGGAAGGAAGGTCGAGGTGGTTGGTCGGTTCGTCGAGCATCAGCACATCGGGCTGCTGCAGGATGAGCTTTGCGAGCAGCACGCGCATGCGCCAGCCGCCGGAAAACTCGTTGTACGGGCGGTCGAGGTCGGCGGTGCTGAAACCGAGACCTTCCAGCACGGTCGCGGTTTTGTGACGGATATTGTAACCGTCGAGCGTGTCGAATTCATGCAATTTGTCCGCATATTCATGCAGCAGCGCATCGTCCTGCGAATGCTCCAGCTTCGCGGTCAGCTCTTCCAGTTCCTTTTCCACTTTCAGCGCCTGCTCAAAGGCGGTCATGCCCACGGAAAGCACTGAATTGTCGGTCTCGAAGCTCAGCAGGTCCTGGTTGAAAAAACCGATGCTCAGGTTTTTGATCTTGTTGATGCTGCCTTTCGAAATGGTGTATTCCCCGTTGATGATACGGAGCAGGGTGGACTTTCCGGTGCCGTTCAAACCGATCAGGCCTACGCGGTCCCCGGGAATGATGTGCCAGGAAGAATCCTCGATGATGGTTCTTGCGCCAAATTCAAATGTGATGTCCTGCAGGGCGATGAGCATATCAAAATTGCTATTAAACCCGCAAAGATAATATATTTTTGCACCTGTATCCGAGTCAATATGTATCGAATGAGAATAATACACTATTTATGGGCCCTTGCCGCCGCAGCGGCGTTCACGGCCTGCCAGCAGAACGGCGGGCAGGAAAATTCCGGCGATCCGGCCACAGCGGCGGATATGCTGCAGGCGCCGTTCAGCGACGAATATTACGATTCCCTGGAAACGACCATGACGGCCTATTACCAGCTGAGCGGGGCATTGGTGAAAGGGGACACGCTCGGGGCGGATGCCGCCGCTGCCGCGCTGAAATATCATCTCGACAGCCTGTCGGTAGCCCGCCTGGGCATCGACAGCAGCCGGATGGTGGCCCTGCTGGTGAACACCGGCAGCATTTCCGCGGAACTGGAAGGACTATTGATGGAAAAAGGGGGGCTAGACAGCCGGAGGGCCGCTTTCGAAATGGTGAGCGACCAGCTGTACGACCTGCTGCAGACCACCGGCCTGAAGGGACATACCGTGTACCGGCAGCATTGCCCGATGGCTTTTGACAACCGCGGCGCAAACTGGCTGAGCGACACCACCGAAGTAGTGAACCCTTATTTCGGCGATCAAATGCTGCATTGCGGCGCCGTGACCGATACTTTGCGTTTCCAGTGATTTTTTAACGATGTGAAATAAAATGCGCCGCCGCGCGTATCCAGCACATTGAAAACCCGTCCGCTTATGTCTTTCGCCGTCCGGATCATGCTTTTCGTATATCCATGGCTGTTAATACAACCCACCGCGGCCCAGCAGGGCTA
>CBINIO010000499.1:0-3502 GCA_966250725.1 uncultured Chitinophaga sp. | reverse complement strand
GGCGCGGTAACGCATAATCACCGGCGGAATTTTGTCGTGCATGGACCCGGTATGAAAATTTTTTACCACCCCGATGATGATGCCGTCCACGTCCAGGAGCTTGAAACGCTTGCCTACAGGGTCCTTGATGCCTGTCATTTTAACGGCTTCCTCGTTGAGGATGTAGCTGGTTGAGTCGGCTTTGCCCGGGCGGAACATCCGGCCTTCTTTCATTTGCATATCCATGGCGCGTATAAACTCCGCATCCACGTCGATGCGTTTGATGTTAAGGCTGGTGCCCGGCTCGCGGCCGTCCCAGTCCGTACTGCTGGTGCTATTGCTGATGGAAGAAAGGTTCCCGTTCCCGAAAAAAACCGTCTTCACCCCGGGGATCCTGCCCAGCCTGTCTTTCACGGCTTCAGCGTGCGCCTGCATATTGCGGGCGGAAAACATCAGGACGTTATCCCTGTTAAAACCGAGCGGTTTGTTGTTGATATATTTCAGCTGCATGCCTATTACCAGCGTACAGCCGACCAGCACGATGGAAATAAAGAACTGCGCCACTACCAGCATCTTCCTGAACATGCCTCCGCTCATGGCCGTTTTGCCTTTCAACGACCGCATCGGGTTAAAACGCATCAGGTGCAGGGCGGGGTACACCGCCGCGAGCAGCAATATGATCACGCTGCTGATCAACAGCGTCAGCAATATCTGTCCGCTTACTTCGCCAAAATCCGCCGTTTTGCCGGTGAGCCCGTTATAGAACGGCAGCAGCAGCCATATGAGCAGTATCGAAAAAATGACCGCCAGCACGAATACAATGGAAGATTCCGTCATGAACTGGCGGAAAAGCTGCCAGCGGTTCGCGCCGATCAGCTTGCGCACGCTGATCTCCACCGCGCGCTGATGCGCCCGTGCGGTAGCCAGGTTTGCATAATTGATGCCGGCAATAAGCAATATGACGATGGCGACAATAAAAAATATACGCACTACTTTCATCAGGCCTTCTTCGCCGGTGGTCTCGTAAAGATGCATATCGCGCAGCGGCTGGAGATCGTAACCCCGGTTCTGCGTGGGCTCGTTCGGGCTGCCTTTCACCCATTCTTCACCGAGCAGCCTGCTGATCTTTTTTATATCCGCCTTCGGCTGTATCAGCAGGTACGTGTCGGCGTAAAAATCGCCCCAGTCGTCGTCCATGGATTTCCAGAAGCCGGGTTGATAGTTGTCCGCACGCAATTTCATCGGCAGCAGTATATCGAACCTGATGCTGGAATTGCGCGGCATATCGGCAATGATGCCGCTTACGGTGAACTGGTTGTCTTTTTCCACCGTTATCACTTTCCCTATCGGGTCTTCCTTGCCGAAATATTTTTTCGCGGTAGATTCCGTGAGCACGATGGAATTGTTGTTCGGAAACGCTGTTCCTTTCAGGACAGGAAAATCGAACAGGGTGAAAAAAGACGGGTCTGCATACGCGACCTTCGTTTCATAAAAAGTTTTTCCGCCACTTTCGAATTTCGACAGGTCCCATGCCTCCGCGATGCGCACCATGTCTGTCACGCCGGGAACGGAGCTTTTGGCATGCGGGCCGATAGCCGCCTGCGTGGCTTCCCAGTGCTGCAATTTGGCGCCGCTCATGAAGTGACTGTTCACTTTGTAAATATCTTTCCCTTTCGAATGAAAGGCGTCGTAGCTGCGCTCGCCCTGCACCCAGCTGAGCAGCAGCGTGCTAATGGCGAGGCCGATAGCCAGGCCCGCGATGATGATGAAAGCGTACAGCTTTTGCGAGAAGAGCGTTCTGAATGCGACTTTGATATTACGAAACATGCGGCGGCGTTTTTTATACGTGAAACTGTTCTTTGATATTTTCCGTCACCACCTTGCCGTCGAAGAGGTTCACGATGCGGTGCGCGAAACCGGCGTCGTAAGGCGAGTGCGTTACCATGATGAGCGTGGTGCCGGCGTCGTTCAGCTCCTGGAGCAGCTTCATCACTTCTTCGCCGTTGGTGGAATCGAGGTTACCCGTCGGTTCGTCCGCCAGGATCAGCTTTGGTTTTGCGACCACGGCGCGGGCGATGGCCACGCGCTGCTGCTGGCCGCCGGAAAGCTGCTGCGGGAAGTGGTTGCGGCGATGCATGATGTTCATGCGCTCCAGCACTTCTTCCACCCGTTTTTTGCGGTCGGCGGCAGGCACTTTAAGGTACAGCAGCGGCAGCTCCACGTTCTCGAAAACGGTCAGCTCGTCGATGAGGTTAAAGCTCTGGAATACGAACCCGATGGCGCCTTTGCGCAGCTGCGCGCGCTGGCGTTCGCTCATGCGCGCCACTTCCTTGTCCCAGAAATGATATTCGCCGTGCGAAGGATTGTCCAGCAGGCCGAGAATGTTGAGCAGCGTGGATTTCCCGCAGCCCGAAGGCCCCATGATGGCCACGAACTCCCCGTCCTGCACATCCATGTTGATGCCGTTGAGCGCGGTCGTTTCCACTTCTTCCGTAGTAAAGAGTTTTTGCAAGTTGACTGTTCTGATCATGGTCGTAGTTTGTTGGTGATGGGTTAGACGGGTTAAAATTCCAGCACTTCTTTTTCCCCGAAGTTCTCATAAGACGAAGTGATCACCTGGTCGCCTTCACGGAGGCCGTCCAGCACTTCGAAATATACGGGGTTTTTGCGGCCCAGGGATATGCTGCGCTTCACGGCGCGTTTGCCGCCTTTTTCCACAACGTATACCCAGTTGCCGCCGGTATCGGAAAAGAACCCGCCCGCAGGCAAAAGTAAGGCTTCGGAAGATTTCCCGAGCTCCAGCCGCACGGGTGAGGATTGTCCCCGGCGGATGCCGTCGGGAACGGCGTTCACAAAATTCATATCCACTTCGAACCGGCCGTTCTTTACTTCGGGATACACTTTCGTAACTTCCAGCTCGTTGGCCTTGCCGTTGAACTCGAAGGTGGCCTTCAGCCCGGCGAACACGCGGGAAATATAATGTTCGTCCACTTCGGCGCGCATTTTAAACCCGTTCATATCGTCGATCTGCCCGATGTTCTCGCCCGCCTGTATGCTAGTGCCCACTTCCACGTTGATCGAGGAAAGCTGTCCGTCCACCGGGGCGCGCACCACCAGGTTGCTGAGGTTGTCCTTCATCAGCGCGAGGTTGCGCTGCGTGCGGGCGATAGTGCCTTCCAGCTGGATGATCTGCGTTTTGGCATTGTCCAGCTGGTAATCCTGGCTTTGCACCTCGATCTGGCGCTGGCGCCTGCGGTCGAGCCCGAGACTGCGGAAGCGGCCCCTGAAGGCGGCCATGAGGATCGCGGCGAGGGCGGCAACGAAGGCGGCAGCGAGGACTGACGTACCGTCCGCCGAGAGCCCCTGCGACAGTTAACATTAGCAAGATTGCGTAGCGCCCACAGCGAATTGGCGCTGCCTTGGTCCTTGTTTTTGAGGCCTGCCAAGCCTAGGTTTCGGTGAAGATCGGCCGGGTCCCCGGCCATGCGCGTTTGGAGGGTTGCAGGATGGGTTCGCTTAGCAT
>CBINIO010000498.1:0-3513 GCA_966250725.1 uncultured Chitinophaga sp. | reverse complement strand
AGCACGGTGAAATGCACCGGCCCCCAGGTTTTGGCGAAAAACCAGGGATGATCGAAATAATCGGGCAGCTCGCGGCGGAACTTGCCGCGGGTTTCGTGGTTGCCGCGGGTGAAAATGAAAGGTTTTTCGGACGCGAAGGCCTGGGCGGCAGGCGTCAGCAGATGGTCGATGATCTGCTTTTCATCTTCCTGGTAATCAAATATGTCCCCGTTGAAGAACACGAAGTCGTACGGCTCCTTGTTGAGCGATACCAGGTGCGGGATGCTCGCGGGGCGGTCGTGAATATCGTTCATCACCAGCCAGGATACCTGTTCCGGGTTTTCTTCCGGCGTGGTGAAGCTGAACAGCTCGCTGCTGATGGTGCCGCCGTAGGTCAGCTTGTAGGGTCTGAACTCGGTGATCTCCTTTGAGAATACCTTGTAGTAATAGGTGGTGCCGGGTTGGAGGTGCTCGAGCCTGATCCGGTAGATGCGGTTGTAGGAATCCACGATGCCGGCCTGCGAATGGTGCGCTTTCAGGCCCAGTTCCGCCGTTTCTCCATATTCGATCCAGCTGTAGGAGGGCTTGTTGCTGAGCCACATGAGCGTCATGGCCGTGGGAGCCGGGTTTTGCAGGTAAGGCGGGCAGAGGAAGGCGTGGGCTTCGGGTTCCACACTGGCGGCGGCCAGGGACTTTACTGCCGGCGCGAGGCCCGCGGCGCTGAGGATACCGGCCCTGGCAAAGGTGCCGAGGAAGCCCCGGCGGCCCAGTACGGGCTTATCATCTTGCATAAAGAGTAGTTTTGAACAGCTATAAAAATAATGCCCCCGGCTTAAATAATATAACTTATTCAAGAAAGTTAATATATTAGTAACCCTTAAACCTGACGAAAATCACCCCAAATCATCTTTTCATTATTTTGGGTTTTAAGGCTTCAATGATTACCTTTGCGCGAAATTTCACAGTACCACACATTACACGCATTTTATAAACTTCTAAGAAATATGCCTAACACAGGTAAGATCAAACAAATCATCGGTCCCGTTGTGGACGTGCATTTTGAAGGAAAATTGCCCGAAATTTATAACGCCCTGGAACTGACGCGCGACAACGGCCAGAAGGTTGTGCTGGAAGTGCAGCAGCACCTGGGTGAGGACAGCGTTCGTACCGTAGCCATGGACTCTACCGATGGCCTGGTACGCGGTATGCCCGTTATCGACAGGGGCTTCCCCATCAAAATGCCTACCGGTGATGCCATCAAAGGCCGTTTGTTCAACGTGGTAGGTGAAGCGATCGACGGTCTCGGCCAGCTGGACACGACCAACGGCGCTCCCATCCACCGCCAGCCCCCCCGTTTTGAGGACCTCGCCACCGATACCGAAGTGCTTTTCACCGGCATCAAGGTGATCGACCTGATCGAGCCTTATGCGAAAGGCGGCAAGATCGGCCTGTTCGGCGGTGCGGGCGTAGGCAAGACCGTACTGATCCAGGAGCTGATCAACAACATCGCGAAAGGTCACGCCGGCCTGTCCGTATTTGCGGGCGTAGGCGAACGTACCCGTGAAGGGAACGACCTGATGCGCGAGATGATCGAAGCGAACATCGTTCGTTACGGCGACAAATTCAAAGAATCCATGGAACATGGCGGCTGGGACCTCTCCGCCGTGGATAAAGAAGAGCTGAAAGGCTCCCAGGCCACCTTCGTGTTCGGCCAGATGAACGAACCTCCCGGCGCCCGCGCCCGTGTGGCTCTCTCCGGTCTCACCATGGCGGAATATTTCCGCGACGGCGACGGCACCGCAGGCAGCGGCCGCGACATCCTGTTCTTCGTAGACAACATCTTCCGTTTCACCCAGGCAGGTTCCGAAGTATCCGCGCTGTTAGGCCGTATGCCTTCCGCCGTGGGTTACCAGCCTACCCTGGCCACGGAAATGGGCCTGATGCAGGAACGTATCACATCCACCAAGAACGGTTCCATTACCTCCGTACAGGCGGTATATGTACCGGCGGATGACTTGACCGACCCCGCTCCGGCAACCACCTTCTCCCACCTGGACGCTACCACCGTACTGTCCCGTAAAATTGCGGACAAGGGTATCTATCCCGCCGTGGACCCGCTGGATTCCACCAGCCGCATCCTCACCCCGGCCATCGTGGGCGAATCGCATTACAACACCGCACAGCGCGTAAAAATGATCCTCCAGCGCTACAAGGAGCTGCAGGACATCATCGCCATCCTGGGTATGGACGAGCTGAGCGACGACGATAAACTCACCGTTTCCCGCGCCCGCCGCGTGGAACGCTTCCTGAGCCAGCCCTTCCATGTGGCCGAGCAGTTCACCGGTCTGAAAGGCGTGCTGGTGCCCATCGAAGAGACCATCCGCGGTTTTAACATGATCATGGACGGCGAAGTGGACGAATATCCCGAAGCTGCCTTCAACCTCGTGGGTACCATCGACGATGCGATCGAGAAAGGCAAGAAGCTGATGTCTGCCGCTAAATAAGGCTCTTCTAAACAAAACCGATTAACATGTTATTGGAAATATTGACACCGGAAAGAAAGCTGTACACAGGCGAAGTATACGGCATCCAGCTGCCCGGCACGGACGGTTCCTTCGAAGTGCTGGACCGCCACGCCCCGCTGATCGCCGCCCTGGGTAAAGGCAAAATGAAGGTGCTGAAAGATAAGGCCCACTCCGAACAGTATACCATCGAAGGTGGTTTCGTAGAGGTGCTGGATAACAAGGCTACGGTGCTGGTAGAAGGCGCGACCGCCCTGTAATTCACACGAAAGGCATACTATTGCGAAGGCCGGGCATTACGCCCGGCCTTCCGTTTTTATATTGGTTGCGGCAAGACTCAGTTCAGCGAAGGGTCTATCGGGAAATTGGCCATCATGGCGAAATTGTTGCCCATGTTCTGCAGGCTCTGTTTCCAGATCTCCTGCTCTTCCGCCGAGAACAGCAGCGGCGGGTTGATGCGGCTCAGTATCCAGCTTTTTTCGCTCAGCTCCCCTTCGAGCTGGCCGCTGCTCCAGCCGGAATAGCCGATAAAGAACTTGATCCTCGCGAGGTCCAGCGCGCCGGTGTTCAACAACTCCACAACTGTGGCGAAATCTCCACCCCAAAAAATACCCGGGAACACCTCAAACCCGCCTTCTATCAGGTCGGGCATCTGGTGAATGAAATGAATGGTGTCCATTTGTACGGGACCGCCGAAATATACGGGGATGTTGGGAGTGAGCACCGCCGGGATCAGCTCGTCGAGCCGCTGGTCGAACTGCCGGTTGACGACGAAACCGAAGCTGCCTTCGTCCTGGTGTTCGCACAACAGCACTACGGTGCGGGCAAAGTTCGGGTCTTTCAGAAAAGGGTCCGCAATGAGCAATATACCAGGCGCAAGTGTTTCCATGAATAACCTTTTTTCCGTAAGCTCTTTTCAAATTTAACCAACAAAAGCCAAACGGGACGCAATTTTTTGGATCAAGTTAAAAAGTTGGGGGAAGCGGTAAAAAAGCGTTGTTTTGCATGCTAA
>CBINIO010000497.1:0-3516 GCA_966250725.1 uncultured Chitinophaga sp. | reverse complement strand
AGTTCGGCGAGCAGATCAGGGCGACTGCGTGAAGCTGGAGGAAGTGAAAGAACGTATTCCGGGAAGTGCATGAAATATTTCTCTGCAAGACGCGATAGGGTAAATATCCGGGTTTAAAATTCAGTCGGGAAAGACATTCCGGCGACAAAAAAACCGCAGCGCGGACGCTGCGGGTATTATCCTTTTAACTCACTTTCCTTCTGCGCCGGTAGGGTTTTCGAGGACAATGCGTTCGTAAAACGAAAATAAGTTTTGTATGGGATATATGCGATGAAAGCAGGGTTACGGCCGGCATAGATTTACATAAATATAGGTAAATTAGCCGACATAGTTAGTCTTTTTTAAAAACCCCATCGCGAATGAAACCTGCCTTATTGCTGTTACACGGCGCCCTTGGCTCATCCCGGCACTTCGACGCCATCGTTCCCGTGCTGGAAGAACAGTATGCCGTACACCGTTTTGATTTTCACGGTCACGGGGGAACGCCGTTGCCATCCTCCCCTTTAAGCATAGAAATATATACGTCCCAGTTACTGGATTACATCCGCCGTCAAAATATCGGCCCGGCAGCGATATTCGGCTACAGCATGGGCGGGTACGTGGCGCTCCGCGCCGCCCTGGAGGCGCCGGAGGCCGTGCAGCGCATCCAGACGCTGGCTACCAGGTTCGACTGGACGCCCGGATCCGCGGCAAAGGAATCGCGGCAGCTGGATGCGGCATTTCTTCGGGCAAAGGCGCCTGCGTTCGTAACACAGCTGGAAACGCTGCATGGCGAAGGATGGGAGCGCCTGCTGCCCGCCACCGCCGGCCTGATGACCTCGCTGGGCGCCGCTCCCCTGCTCACGCCGGACGATCTTGCCAATATCCGTATACCCGTACGCCTGATGGTAGGCGACCGCGACGCCATGGTGAGCATCGAAGAAACGCTGCAGGCGTTCAAAAGCCTGCCGCAGGCTTCCATGGCGGTGCTGCCGGATACGAAGCATCCGCTGGAAAGAGTGAATAACGCAGTGCTGATATGGGAGATCAGGAGTTTTATGGTGTTGTGACGGGCGTTCGCATACTAATCGCTAAGGTCATCCAGCTCAAAGATCAGTTGCTCTCTTTCAAACAGGTATCTGACCACCTGACGTATGACAGCGTGTACATTTCTCGGGAACCTGTTTACAAGCAGGTAAATGCTGTTAGCGGTATCGCGGGTCTGGATAAAGCTGTGCGGCGGGAAAAGGTTCAACATCGCGTATTCATAAATTCTGAACCGGGCTCTTTTATACTCCTGCAAAAACTTTTGCCGGAGCGTCTCGTTCTCGAAATTCTTTTCATAGACGTGCAGATCGATATCACGAGGCACGGCATAGAATACAAACGAAACCGAGGGATGGTTGCGCCAAAAATCGAGCATAATATAAAGACAGGTTGTGATCACGCGAAACGCGTCCCCATCGTTAAATATCCGTTTATATGCGCTTTTTTTATTGTTGTGGTCCCGCCTGTCGCAATACTTTATCGCGGCGACATTAAAGGAAAAAATCTCAAGTGTAACCAGGTAGGTCCGGCGCTTTGCGCGGAACTTGTAGAGATGTCGCCTGACAGGGTTAACTTCTCCGGTATGATTTGATCCGAGGTTTACAAAACAATAAGGGTTATCAAACATCTTGTCATTTATCCAATACTGAAATAAGCATAGTTTTGATTCCGGGCTTTCTTTTGTTCTTCCGGAGTAACAATTGAAAATTTAATCGTACGTATCCGGTTCTGGTGCCGGTTGCTTTTGAACACAAACGACCCTTTCAAGGGCTGTCCGCTTGATTTCCCAAACTTCATCCCTTTAAAAGAAACGGATACTTTATTTTTGTTTATTCTGTTCATCTTCTCAAATCTCCAATCCTCAAAGGTAACGTTTTTCCGGTCACTTCACCACAACCACCCCGTCCGCCACGATCACAATATCCTTCTTCGGCCCGGTGATCTTCGCGATCTCTTCTTTGCTTTTACCTGCATCTTCCGCAAAGTGCTTCAGCCTTTCAACGGAGGTTTCGTTCACTTTCGCCTCGCCTTCCAGCACGATGGTCTTGCCGACGATGTTCTGCGGCATAAAAAAACCATAATTCCTGAACTTCACCATTACGGCATCGCCGCTGGGCCGTTCCAGCTTCATGAAGCAGCCTTTTTTCTTGCATACTTCCACTACTTTTCCTTCGATCTTGCCGGTGTAGGCGGCTTCAGACTGCAGCTGCTGATGGAGGTCCGCCATGCTGATGGCCGACCCGGGCGTTATGGATTTTCCGTAAGTGACGCCCGGCTGCGCCGGGGTTATTTCCTGCTGGGCCAGTGCCGTGGTAATGCTGAACATCCCGCCCAGCAACAATATGCATATCTTTTTCATCAAAAGCTGTTTGCCCAAATATAGCGATTTAAGCCACCTGTATCGGGAATTAATATAATTTTAATTTGAAAAATATTTTAATATATATTTGTACTTTCCCCAAGAGCATTATAAATTGTACACTATTAAAGAAAGTGTTAAAACCGAGTACACTGACAGGACACGGGTGCTGCTTTTGCAGCGCCTGTTTTTTTTTTCGGGAAATTCTTTGCCATGCACGCCTGTACAGTTCTCCACTTCCTCAAGCTCAAGCCCCCTCCAGCCGCACATCTCATTCTTCCCCCGCAATACGCCCCACCGCCTCGCCATACGCCGCCCCAATGGGAACCACCGCCTGCCCGATATACACGCAGGTCCGGTCTATCCTGTCCACTTTACCATTGGCTACGATATACGACCTGTGCACCCGCGTGAACCGCGAAGACGGCACCAGCGCCAGCGCTTCATGCATGTAAAGCCGCGACAGCAGCTTTTTATCCTGCAGCACAAAGTTCACGTAATTGCCCGCGCTTTCAATGTACAGCACATCGTCCAGCTGGATCTTCAGCTGCTCGTAACCGCTTTTGATAAAAATATAATCCGGCTGCACGGGGTTTTGCGCGCGCTCCTGCTTTAATTGCATCAGGCTGTGCGCCTTGTTGCAGGCTTTCAGGAAACGAGCCAGGGAAAAGGGTTTCAGGAGATAGTCCACCGCGTCCAGCTCAAAGCTCTGCACGGCATGTTCGGAATAAGCGGTGGTGAAAATGGTCATGGGCGGCTCGTGCAGGCTGCTGAGAAAGTCCAGCCCGGAGATGTCCGGCATTTTGATGTCGAGGAACAGCAGGTCGACCTTTTCCTTGCGTAACAGGTCCATGGCTTCGAATGCGTTGGTGAACAGCCCTTTCAGCTCCATAAACGGCACTTTCGCCGCATGCGCCTGTATCACGCTGAGGGCCACGGGCTCGTCGTCTATCGCAATGGCGGTCATGGTCATGGTACTCAAGATACTCAATTTACATTTTATGCAGCAGCAACAGGCGCCTTGCGGATGCCCACAACCGCGGGAAGCTCCCGCTGCCTGTTCGTTCCCAGTCTTTCACCAGCTTTTCCGCTTCGCTGCGGCGCTGGTTTTCGGTCAGTTCAAACAGGTG
>CBINIO010000496.1:0-3536 GCA_966250725.1 uncultured Chitinophaga sp. | reverse complement strand
CTGATCGGCAGTAATTACCGGTGTCGGCTGTGCTTGCTGGGCGGAAACGGGAAAAGCCAGGCCCAGCACGATGCAGGAGCATACGCACCATTGAGTGAATTTCTTCATGGATCTTAGTATCAGTTATTACAGTATATGCGTTACCGTTAGAACGGCGTCGGCGTTTATTTCAGGTCGGGAATGGCGCAATGGTCCATGTCGCCATAGTCCAGGTTTTCGCCGGCCATGCCCCAGATGAACGTGTAGTTGCTGGTGCCTGCGCCGGAGTGGATGGACCAGGGCGGGGAGATCACCGCTTCGTTGTTCTGCATCCAGATGTGGCGCGTTTCCTGTGGTTCGCCCCAGAAGTGGCATACGGACTGGCCTTCGGGCACTTCGAAATAAAAATACACTTCCATGCGGCGGTCGTGCGTGTGCGCGGGCATGGTATTCCAGGTGTTGCCGGGTTTCAGCTCCGTCATGCCCATCTGCAGCTGGCAGGTCGGCAATACGGAATTCACGAGCAGCTTGTTGATGGTGCGGTGATTGGCCGTTTCCTGCGCGCCCAGCGTCACCACGTCCGCTTCCGCGCGGGTGATGCGGCGGGTGGGATAGGTCATGTGCGCGGGCGTGGAATTGATATAAAAACGTGCCGGTTCGGCGCCGTTGTTGCTGGAAAAAACGATCTCCTTTTTGCCTTTGCCGATGTACAGCGCCTCTTTGAACCCGATCTCGAATACTTCACCGTCCACGCTTACTTTGCCGGCGCCGCCGGTATTGATGATGCCGAGCTCGCGTCGCTCCAGGAAATATTCCGCTTTAAGCGGGTCCACCGTTTCCAGCTTCACGGCCTTTTTTACGGGCATTACGCCGCCGGTGATAAAACGGTCGTAGTGGCTGTATACCAGCTTTACCTGGTCTTCGATAAAAAGCGGGGTGATCAATAGTGCTTCCCTTGTTTGCGCGGTGTCCCAGGTTTTCGCTTCCTGCGGGCTGCTTGCGTATCGTGTTTCAACAGACGTGTTCATCAAAAAGTGGATTTTAAAATGTTCCTTATGCAGTAAAAAATAACCAATCCTGGTTGATGCCCCGGAAAGATACCACGAATTCACGAAAAATGCAAACGTTTGCATTCAATTGCCATAAAACGGTCTGTTCCCGGTGCTTTCCCCCGCTCACAGACGGTTTTCAGCCGGTACTTCCGTAACTTTGTGCCGGTTAATATCCAATCACAAAAAAAGATTTTAGTATTAACGCGGCGTCGTCAAATACGCTATTTTGCAAATCATGAACACGTATCTTCAGATCCATCCGAAAGACAATGTGCTGGTGGCTTTACAAGATTTACCGGCAGGGCAGGATATTCAGTTTAACGGCTCGACGATTCAATTGAAGCAGAACATTCCCGCAAAACATAAATTCCCCGTAAAACCCCTCCAGGCGGGCGATCCCGTTCTAATGTACGGCGTGCTCGTAGGCAAGGCCGTTACGGACATCCTGGAAGGCGAGGCCATCACCGTCAAAAATCTTCAGCACGACGCGAACGCTTTTCACGACAAGGAGGGCAGCGTTGCCTGGCAGCAGCCCGACGTAAGCCGCTGGAAACAGCGCACCTTCAACGGTTTTCACCGGGAGGACGGGCAGGTGGGCACGCGCAATTACTGGCTCGTGATACCGATGGTGTTCTGCGAAAACAGGAATGTGGGCGTTATCAAAACCGCTTTTGAAAAAGGGCTGGGCTTTGCGCCCACCGAAGTATACAACGAACAGGTGACGGACCTGGTGAACCTTTATAAAAGCGGCGACCTCGACGCCGTGAAAAATTACCGGCCAGAAAGCGCGGCCGCTTCGGCCAAACGCAACCCGGTGTTCCCGAACATCGACGGCGTAAAATTCCTCATCCACGAAGGCGGATGCGGCGGCACGCGCCAGGATTCCGACGCGCTCTGCGCGCTGCTGGCCGGTTACATCCATCACCCGAACGTGGCGGGCGCCACGGTGCTGAGCCTTGGCTGCCAGCACGCGCAGGTGTCCATCCTCCAGGCCGCGCTGAAAAAGCTCAACCCGGGCTTTTCCAAACCGGTGCTGGTATACGAGCAGCAAACCAGCAGTTCGGAATTCAGCATGCTGTCCAACGCCATAAAAGATACTTTTCTTGCGCTGGTGGAAGCCAACAAGCTCGAACGCAAGCCCGCTCCCCTCTCCCGCATCGTGCTGGGGCTGGAATGCGGCGGTTCTGACGGCTTTTCCGGCATTTCCGCCAATCCCGCCATCGGTCATACTTCCGATCTGCTGGTGGCGCTCGGCGGCACTACCATCCTTTCCGAGTTCCCCGAGCTTTGCGGGGTGGAGCAGGAATTGATCAACCGTTGCGAAGACGATGCCACCGCCGGGAAATTCATTTCCATCATGCGCGCTTACGAAAGCCAGGCGCAGATGGTAGGCTCCGGTTTTCATATGAACCCTTCCCCCGGCAATATAAAGGACGGCCTCATTACCGACGCGATCAAATCGGCGGGCGCGGCCAAAAAAGGCGGCACCTCTCCCGTGAAGGACGTGCTGGATTATACGGAATACGTGACCAAACCCGGCCTGAACCTGCTCTGCACACCGGGCAACGACGTAGAGTCCACCTCCGCGGAAGTGGGTTCCGGCGCTTCGGTAGTGCTGTTCACCACCGGTCTCGGCACACCGACGGGCAACCCGATCGCTCCCGTGGTAAAGCTGTCTACCAACACGCGTCTCGCGCAACGCATGCCCGACATTATCGACATCGATACCGGCGGCATTATCAGCGGGCAGAAATCCATCGAGCAGATGGGTGAGGAAGTGCTGGAGTACGTAACAAAAGTAGCGAGCGGCGAAGTGCGCACGAAGGCGGAAGAACTGCACCAGGATGATTTTATTCCCTGGAAACGCGGTGTGAGCCTCTAAAACCGATAATGGTTCAGCAAGTTTTGCAGCGATACAAAGCGGCGTGCGGATAGCGCGCCGTTTTTTTATGCAGATAATGTGTTCTGTTACGCAGGAAGTCGCCATAATTTAACAGCGAATGGACGCATCGCCCGAATGCTCCCTTCAGCCAGCTGGATTTATCGGCGTAAAAGTGATGACATGTCCTCCCGCAGGGAGCCCACATTACTCGCCCGGGTCCACCAGCCGTATATTACTTGATGCCGTGCCTTCGCACCATTCCCATCTCAACAAAAAAAGACCGGATCAAACGATCCGGTCTTTTGTATAACCCAGTAAAAGATTCTCTTTATTTCACGTCCACGTACTGCAGGTTCTCGTCTCTCGGTCTCATTTTCGGCATGATCAGGTGGATGAACAGCAATGCAACCAGGTACAGGCATCCCGCGAAAAGGAACGCGAAGAAGTAACCTGACTTGCCGCTGCTGTCGAGCACACGGCCGAGGCTGAGGTTCGCCGCCGCGCTGGACAGTGCGCCGATCATCCCGCCGATGCCTACTACGGAAGCGGTGGCTTTTTTCGGGAACACGTCGGACACGATGGTGACAATGTTGGCGGACCAGGCCTGGTGGGCGGCGCCCGCG
>CBINIO010000495.1:0-3548 GCA_966250725.1 uncultured Chitinophaga sp. | reverse complement strand
CGCCGTCACAATGCCTCACTCCCTGGGGCTTTTGTACGAGCAGGTGACGAGCTACCTCGGGTTCCTGCATTCATCGGATGAGTATCGCGTAATGGCGCTGGCTTCTTATGGAAAGCCGGTGTACGTCAATGTGTTCAGGGATATGATCCACCTGGGCGACGGCGGCGATTATCAGATAGACGAAGAACATTTTGCAGAGCTGTTCGGCCGCCCGCGGCAAAAAGGCGATCCCTTCACGATGCAGCATTTCGACATCGCGCATTCGCTGCAGGTGGTGCTGGAAGAAACCGTGCTGCAGCTGAGCCGCTGGCTGCGGGAGGAAACCGGGGCGGAGCAGCTTTGTTTCGCCGGCGGCGTGGCGCTGAACTGCGTGCTGAACGCCAGCATCCGCGACGCGGGAATATTTAAGGACATCTGGGTGCAGCCGGCCTCAGGCGATGCGGGTACGGCGCTGGGCGCGGCCATGTGGACGGACGCGCGGCTGCGGGAGAACAGCAAACGCGAGTTTTGCATGGAGCATGCGTACTGGGGGCCGTCGTACAGCGACGAAGATATTCACAAGTTCCTGAAATGGGCCAAGGTAAAACACCGCAAGCTGGACGATGTGGCCGCCGAAACCGCGGAGCTGCTCGTGCAGCAGAAGATCGTCGGATGGTTCCAGGGAAGGATGGAGTTCGGCCCGCGCGCGCTGGGAAGCCGCTCCATACTTGCCTCGCCTTTGCAGGGGGAAATGCAGGCTTTGCTGAATATGGTGAAAGACCGCGAAGATTTCAGACCGGTGGCGCCCGCCGTATTGGAAGAAGATGCGGGAGAATGGTTCGAGGAAGCCGTGTGCTCGCCTTTCATGCTGTTCGTATACAAAGTGAAAGAAGACAAAAAACCTTTGATACCCGCCGTTACGCACGTGGACGGCACGGCGCGCATCCAGACGGTGAACCGCGCGCAGCACCCGCGTTATTACGACCTGCTGAAAGCGTTCAAAGACCGTACAGGCGTTCCCGTGCTGATCAACACGTCCTTTAACACGCTGGGAAAACCGATCGTATGCACGCCGCGCGACGCGCTGGAATGTTTTTACAGCTCGCCGTTCGACGCGTTGGTAATGGGCAGTTATTTAATTGAGAAATGATGAAAATATCAGTTGTTATTCCGACTTACAAACGTCCGCTGTTGCTGATGGAATGCCTGACGGCGCTGGCGCGGCAGCATTTCGACCGTTCGTCGTTCGAAGTGCTGGTGGTGAGCGACGGACCGGACAAGTTCGCGCGGCAGCTGGTGGCTTCGTGGGAACATACCGGGCTGCTGGACGTCACCTACCTGCCGCTGGAATGCCACAAGGGGCCTGCGGCGGCGCGGAATGCGGGATGGAAGCTGGCTTCCGGCGAGCTGGTCGCGTTTACGGACGACGATTGCGTGCCTGACGAACATTGGCTGGAGCGGCTTTGGGACGCGCATCAGGAATACCCGCAGGCCGCTTTTGCAGGAAGGTTGATGGTGCCCGTTTCCGCAACACCAACCGATTACGAATGGAACACGGCGCAGCTGGAGAATGCGGATTTTGTAACGGCCAACTGCGCCGTGCCGCGGCGGCAGATGGAAAAGGTCGGCGGCTTTGACGAACGTTTCCGCGCCGCCTGGCGTGAGGACAGCGATCTGGCGTTTTCCCTGCTGCGGCATCATGTAACCGTTGTATCGCTGCCGGCGGCGCTGGTAGTGCACCCCGTCCGCAAAGCAGGCTGGGGCGTGAGCATGCGGGAGCAGAAAAAAACGATGTTCAACGCGCTGCTGATGCGCAAGTTCCCGGACTACTACCGGCGGTATATCCGGCAATGGCCGCCCTGGTATTTTTATGCGGCTATCGCGGCGCTGCTGGCGACGGTGGTGCTGTGGGCCGGCGGTTATGCTGCCGCTGCAATGGCGGCGGGCGGCGTTTGGCTGCTGATCGTGGTGTTGTTCACCACAAAAAGACTGCGCTACACCAGCCGCGCATGGCGGCATGTGGCCGAAATGTTCGTTACCTCGGCCTGCATTCCTTTGTTATCCGTCTACTGGCATTTTTACGGGCTTTGGAAATTCGGGAAGTTATGAAGATCGGTGTGCTCCGCGCGCTTTTTCTCGGGGACATGATCTGCGCGGTGCCCGCTTTCCGCGCGTTGCGCCATGCCTTTCCCGATGCTGAGATCGTGCTGGCGGGATTGCCGTGGGCGGAAGAATTCGTGCGGCGTTTTTCCATGTATATCGACCGGCTGATCGTATTTCCCGGATACGAGGGATTGCCCGAGCAACCTTACCTGCCTGCGAAAACCGAAGCGTTCATACAGGAGATGCGGGCGGAACATTTCGACCTGCTGATACAAATGCACGGCAACGGCACGATCGTGAACGAATTGCTGGAAAGGACCGCCCCGCGCAGGCTCGCGGGATTCCGTTATCCGCCGGCGGAAAGGGCGGGGGAGGAATCGTTTTATCCGTACCCGGAAACGGTGCATGAGATACACCGGCACCTGCAATTGCTGAAGTCGCTGGGCATTCCATCGCGGGGCGATCACCTGGAATTCCCGCTTTACCACGAAGACCGGCAGGCCTTTCAACTGCTAAACCTCCCATACGCGCCCGGCGAATACATCTGCGTTCACCCCGGCTCCAGCACGCCGGCAAGACGATGGCCGCCCGAATATTTCGCGGCGCTGGCGGACCATTTCGCGGAGCGCGGCTGCGAAGTGCTGATCACAGGAAGCAGGAAAGAAATTCCTCTCGCATTGAAAGTGCAGCAGCTCATGCATTTCGAATCCATCAACCTTGCAGGGAAAACCACGCTGGGCAGCCTCGCGATCCTTCTCGGCAACGCGCGCGGGCTTATCAGCAATTGCACCGGCGTAGCGCACGTGGCCGCGGCGGTAAAAACGCCCTGCCTGATCATCAGCATGGACGGTGAAATGCGCCGCTGGGCGCCGCTGGACAAGCAGCTGCACCACAGCATAGACTGGACGACCGATGTCGGTTATCCCGCCGTGCTTCAGGAAGCGGTAAAGGCCATCACGTTATGAACCATCAATAGCGCGGCCGCCTGCGCGATATTGTCCTCGTTCGCCAGCGGCGGCTGTTCCTCCACACAACGGTCGTGCACATAACGGATGATCCCGTTCTTGCTTCTCAATTCTTCCGGCACATCAAAATACAGCACCACCGAATTTACTTTCCACGGCGTATGCTGCGGGTTGGTAAGCGCGTACAGCACAAGCACGGGCGTATTCGTAGCGGCGGCGATATGCACCGGCCCGCTGTTGACGGAGATGAGCAGCCGGCTGTGACGGATGAGCGTGATAAGATCTTCCAGGCAGAACAAACCCGCCACATCAAAGCAGCCTTCGCCGGTGGCTTCCTGGATCGCACCCGCAAGGGCCGCTTCTTCAGGGATGCCGGTAATGAGCAGCTGCACGTTCATGTCCCTGATCAGCCGTTTGGCCACGGCCACCCAATCCGAAAAAGGATAACGGCGTTTAAGATCGCTTACGCCGGGGTGGATGATGATCCAGGGCTTTTCCGTA
>CBINIO010000494.1:0-3549 GCA_966250725.1 uncultured Chitinophaga sp. | reverse complement strand
CGGGTCACTTTTCTTCGTCCGAAAAAGAAATCCGCATCCTCTTCCCGGAATTTTTCCAAACCCTTGTAAGGGTTGAGGCCGGGCGGTTTGGAAGGAAGACCGGGCGGATGCACGCCGGGAATGAATACAAATTCTCCTTTGCCGTGCCGCGCAAGCGGGAAGAGCGCGGGCGTCTGCCGCAGGCTGATACCGGCTTCGAGGCTGACGGTCTCCACCTGGTTTCGCAGGTACAGGTAAAGCTCCGTAGCGGTAATAATGCCGTCGCCAACAAGATCCGCCGCACCGGTTATGCCTTTAAATAAAAATTCCGCGAACGGCGAATGCAGCGACGCGCCCGATTCGCCGCGGCTGCCAAGACCGAGCAGCTCGTCTATCGCTTTCTGGTCGTGGGCGGAGGACGTGATCACCTGCCAGGCTTCGTCCGTCGTATATCTTTCAAACAGCTCGCGGTACATCACGTTGGGCACGCCTTCGCCAAGGTCGCGCAAGCCGGACGACCAGCGGAACACGCCCGAAAAACAGCAGTCCAGCAGCAGCAGGAAATGCCGGCAGGGCAGCTGGCCGATCATGCCGGAAAGCCATACCATGGATACAAAAGTGGAAACGTCCTTTTGCCCGTCGCGCGGGATGAGCCAGCCTTCCGGCCGGTTGGCGTGGTCGCGCGCCATGCCGTGGCCGGCATAGTAAAGCAGCACACGGTCATCGGGTTGGATTTCGCGGCGCATGTTTTCGAGGAACGCCGTCAGCTCCGTTCTATCTGCATCATACAGCTCCTTTACCTCGAATTGCTGCGCGCGCAGCAGCCTGCCCAGCTCCTTCCCGTCGTGCAGCGGCGTTTGCAGCGGGGGGAAGTACCGGTAATTGCTGATGCCGATAATATAGGCTTTGTGTGCGGCGAAATTGAACATGGAACGGGGATTGAACGCAAGGTCATCTAAATTAACCAAATATTTTTGAACCATTTGACAGCGGCGCTGTTATCACTATTACCGCACCTTCGCATAAACCCCGGACCAGCACCCGATCAAAATAATTCATGACGTGGAATTAAGATGAAACCTGCCGGGTGTTCCCGCCCCGCAATCCTTTTTTATTAACCGCACTTAGGCATAACAAAGCAGCAGGCATCCTCTAAAAATGTATGCTATGAGGAATTTGTTTGTAATTACCCTGTTGATGTTGTTGCTTGCCCCTGGCGCATTTGCGCAGGACGAGGAACAAGATACCCTTCCTTTTGAGCAGGAAGTGGTGAAAAAGATCTTCGGAAAGAACAAGACCCTGCTGTTCTTTGAATGCCTGAAGATATACAAGGACGAATCGTTCGACTTCGTGACCCTGCTGAACGAGTATGAAACGGAAAAGCAGCCCTGGCTCGCCGAAAGGATTTCGCTGCTGAAAGCGTACAACGAGCAGTTCGAATCGCTGGACGAGCAGCAGATGTATTCGCTTTCCAAACGCCTTATCGCCAGCGACCGCGAGTACACCAAATACCAGATGCGCTACTACCGGCGCATGATCAAAGTGCTCGGCGTGGCGCGCACGGCGCAGTTCTTCCAGCTGGACAACTACATCGAGCAGGCCACGAGGGCCTATATACAGAACGACATCCCTTTCATCAAACAGCTGGAATCGCACCGCCTGCCGGAGCATCCGCCATTGGTCAGCAAATAAGGTCTCAAATAAGCATTTCAATTATGAAAAAGATCATCCTTTATGCAATGGGTATTTTCCTTGCGATGCCAGGTGCGTATGCGCAGAAGAAACCCAACATCCTTGTGATTTTCGGGGACGACATTGGCGTGTCCAATATCAGCGCCTACAGCCGCGGGCTGATGGGCTTTATGACCCCGAACATCGACCGCATCGGCAATGAAGGCGGCGTATTTGTTCAGTATTACGGCCAGCAAAGCTGTACCGCCGGCCGCGCCGCGTTCATCACCGGGCAATGCCCGTTCCGCACCGGCCTTACCAAAGTCGGCCTGCCAGGCTCGCCTGTCGGGCTGCAGAAAGAAGACCCCACCATCGCGGAATTTCTCAAACCACTGGGTTACATGTGCGGGCAGTTCGGCAAGAACCATCTTGGCGACCAGGACAGGTACCTGCCCACCGCGCATGGTTTTGACGAGTTCTTCGGCAACCTCTACCACCTCAATGCCGAAGAGGAGCCGGAAAACCCTGATTATCCGAAAAGCGGCGAATTTAAAAAGAAATTCGGCCCCCGCGGCGTGCTGAAAAGTACGGCAGACGGCAAGATCGAAGACACCGGCCCGCTTACTTCGAAAAGAATGGAAACGGTTGACGAAGAATTTCTTGCCGCCGCAAAAGATTTTATGGCGCGGCAGGTCAAGGACGGGAAGCCGTTCTTCACCTGGTTCAACTCCACCCGCATGCACATTTTCACGCACCTGAAACCCACTTCCAAAGGCAAGACAGGTTTAGGTTTGCAGGCAGACGGCATGGTGGAGCACGACGCGATGGTGGGCGAGCTGCTGAAATTCCTCGACGACCAGGGCATTGCGGATAATACGATCGTGATCTACACCACCGACAACGGCGCCATGAAAAACCAGTGGCCTGACGGCGGCGCTTCACCGTTCCGTTCCGAAAAAGATACCAACTGGGAAGGTGCTTACCGTTGCCCCGCGCTCATTCGCTGGCCCGGCATGATCAAACCAGGTTCCAATTTTACCGGGCTGTTCAGCGCGGAAGACTGGCTGCCTACTTTGGTGGCCGCAGCCGGCGGCGACCCGGATCTGCCCGCTAAAGTGCGTAGCGGATTTAATGCGGGCGGTAAAAACTTCAAAGTGTATCTCGACGGGTATAACCAGCTGCCTTATCTCAAAGGTGAAACCGATACAAAACGTTCTGAATATTTCTATTTCGACGACGACGGCAACTTCGTTGCTTATCGTAACTATCGCTTCAAATTTACGTTCTCGATACAGACGGCTGTAGGTATGGCGATCTGGAGGAACCCGATGATGGATTTGAGGGCGCCAGTAATGATCGATTTGCTGAGCGATCCATATGAATATGCGATGGACGGCGCTGTAAATTATGACGATTGGGCAATGCACAGGGCGTTTATGATATTGCCGGCGGTGGAAAAAGTAGGTGCGTATCTCGCCACTTACAAACAGTTCCCGCCGCGGCAGCGTCCGGCAAGCTTCTCGGTAGACCAGGTAATAGATAAACTGAACAGCGCTATCAAAGCGCATTGACTGACCATGGAGCGGGGATATATTTCCACTCCTTTATCTTAAATGTTAACAAAGTGAATACCCGCGAACAGGTACTGGCATTACAGCAACATATGGGCGAAAGCATTATCGGGCAGGAAGATGTGATCAGTAAGATACTGACCGGCCTGCTCACGGACGGCAACATTTTGCTGGAAGGTTTGCCGGGCCTCGCTAAAACGCGCGCCGTAAAAGCGCTCGCGCAAAACCTCGATTGCAAACTGAGCCGCATCCAGTTTACGCCGGACCTGCTGCCCTCCGACGTTACCGGCACCGAAATATACCAGCCGCAGGCGGAAGAAAAATTCGT
>CBINIO010000493.1:0-3550 GCA_966250725.1 uncultured Chitinophaga sp. | reverse complement strand
CTCGCGCTCACCGATCTCGCGCTGGGCGGTTACCTCGAATTCTGGACGCACTGGTTCAGCGTCACACAGGTGCAGTACCAGCGTATTACCGAGCTGGGCGTGTCGGCGCGTATACAGGGAATGGAAGGGCTGGGCCCGATACTGGTGAAGAACCGGCACAACGACCTCCGGGTGGCGACGGGTATTTCGTACCAGATGGAGTACAGCGTGGACAGCACGAAAAGCGATGCGGCCACGAGAAACTCGTCCGTGGAGATCCCTTTGTTCTTTAATTATTACCTGTTCCGCCTCGGTACGCCCAAGCTCAAGCTGCAGGTATCGAACAGCGTGTTTTTCAGCACCACGCAGCCAGGCCGCTGGCGCTTCGACCAAAATACGACGCTGGACTGGAAGATCATCAAACACCTGAACACGAATGTGCAGCTGTATACCAACTTCGATAACCGGCCGCCCGACCCCTCGGCGAACAAATTCGATTACGGCGTGGTGTTCAGCATCGGATATTCGTGGTAAGACAACAAACATATATCATCACTAAAAAAGTAAAACATGAAAAGAGTATCGTTCACAGGTTTATCGCTGGTGCTGCTTCTGGCGGCCTGCGGCCCGACGGTGAAAGTCACTTCCGACTACGATCATCAGGCCAATTTTTCCAATTACAAAACATTCGCCTTTTATAACCCCGCGGGCGACAAAAGCTCCATCAGCGAGCTGAACCGCAACCGTATCCAGAGCGCGGTGATCTCGCAGATGGAAGCGAAGGGCTATACGCAGGCGGATACTTCCGACGCGGACCTGCTGGTGAACAGCATCGCGGTGACGAAGGAAGGAAAAAGCGTGAGCGCGAACACGGATTATTACGGCTACGGCGGGTTCTACCGGCCTTATGGCTACTGGGGCGGCGGCATGGGAATGGCTTCCAGCAATACGACGTATTCGGTAGATAAATACACGGACGGTTCGGTGATCATAGACGTGGTGGACCGGGCGAAAAGAAGCATGGTCTGGCACGGCGTCGGCAATGCCGAGATCGATTCGCCGCTGAAAGATCCGGACGCGCAAATCCCCAAAGCCATCGCAAAGATTATGAGCAGTTTCCCAACTAAGCAGTAAACAAGCGGGATCGTCTCATAACAGGCTTTGCATTTGCAGTTCACCCCTGTCCGCGAAAGCGGCAGGGGTTTTTTGCGGGGGGAAGGGGTTTGATATGGAGGCTTGCGCGGTGGGGGCGGCGCAGTGTTGGGGGAAGCCGGTTTTGATTTGGCGAGCGCGATAGCGGCCTGCGCAGGCGCGGCGGTACAGCAAAAAAAAGGCCGCATCCTGGAAAAGATGCGGCCGCTCCTAAGCATAAACAAATTAGCACTCATCAAAACATTCGGTCTCTTTAATACGCTAAGAATAATCCTATATTGAAAGAGAAATTTTTCAGGTTGTCGATATTGAAACTTTCGTTCTTATTGGTCGCGAAAGAATAGCTCGCGCCCGCCAGTATGCCCCAGTTCTTCTGCCCCGGCGCTATCAGCACGCCGATCTCCGGCCGCACCAGGAAACCCCAGTTGTATTCTTCGTCGAGGAAAATGTTATAATAAATATCCTGCTCGCTGTATTGCGCGCCGATGCCGACCCCGAGGTAAGGCATCGCCATTTTCCCGTAGTTGAAATAATAATGGCCGATAGCAGCTACGGGCACCGTATAGATCACGCGGTCCATATCGGTGGTGATGGCTTTGGAGCCTTCGTCGTAGGTGATCGTTTGCGTGGGGATGTATTGCTCGTACGAGTTCCAGCCGAGGGACACGCCCAGCGAAAGCGGTTTGCCGGGGAAGAAGTGGCGGTATTCGAACTTGCCGCCCGCGAAGCTGGTTTTGGTCAGGAAGTCGTTGTTGGTGGGGATGGAAATTTCCCATGAAAGGCCCCAGAGATTGCTCCACGCGCCCGCCGGGCTTGAGGTGCCGGTTGCGTAGGACTGTGCGGACGCATGGCCTGCCAGGAACAATGCCAGTATGCCGGTGATTAATATTTTTTTCATGTCGGTCAGTTTTGTGGTGGTTATTTGGTAGTGGTCAGGTAGGGGGATTGTGCGTAGGCCTGGTTAATGCCGTCGATCGCCCTTTGCAGGTTGTTGATGTCGGAGCTGCCCAGCGCGCCGTTCAGCGACATCGTCCATACTACCTGCAGCTTCTGGTCTTCGTTCACGTTCTTCAGGTCGATGATCTCGGCGATCACGCTGCCCGTGGTAACGGAGTACGCCACCGTCCAGGGATAATAATAGGGGTAATACCAGCCCCAGTACCAGGGATCCCAATAACCGGGATAGCCCCACCACCAGCCGGGATACACGACGCCCACGTCCACGTCTTTCACGGCAACGGTATTGATACCCAGGTCAGGGTTGAGCGCCTTGATGCGCACCCGCGTATAACCGCGCGCCTCCATATTGCTTTCGATCGCGCTCACGATCTGCTGCGCGGCTGCGGCGGGCAGCAGGGTATCCGTTTTGCTGGCCGATATCAGCGCTACCGTATCCGATATGTAATATGTTTTATAATCACTGAAGGATACGCCTTTGGCGGCGTCCGTCTGCACCACGAAGTTCGATGACAACTGGCTGAGGTCGGGTTCTTTCCGGCAGGATAGCAGGAGAAGTACAAGCGTTACGGGTAAAATTGCATGTCTTTTCATAGCATTTAATTTATATCTGGAGAACTGTTCCGGTCGCGGGCATGCAAAAATTCCGGGTAGCGTCGGCGATGATCAGCGAGCGGAATATTGCACGGTTCTTCCTTGCCATAACAGCGCGCGGCATGCCAGGGCTTTGGTTTTCCTCGATACGGATGAGATGCTATGGGTTGTTTGCTGCTTAACGGATAAAGGATGTATTCCTGTCTTCTTTTTGAGTGGTTCCGTTTTTTGTCTTTTTGCTCTTACGGATTTCCATTTTCAAATATACAATATTCAACATTTTCAACTTAATAGAGTTGCGTTCTGCGGGCTTTTAAACCCGTTCGTGATATTATCGTGGCTTTTTGTGTCTGCATGTATCGGGCGCGGATTTAATAATGCTTTTCTACAACATTCATTCGCCGAAAATTGTTCAAGAAATATATCCCGCGCTTCATCAGCAAACCCTCCGGCCGAACGATTTGCCCCTCATCAATTTCACCATCAAGCTGTTTTGGATCATGTTGAAAAGGTTCTTGGTCTTACTGCTGCCGCTGAACATCTTCCTTTCCCGGGATATAACGGCGCAGCATACACGAAAATACAGCGTGCGCGATTCGCTGGACGGCGCGTTCGACCTCAGCGACTGGATCATTAACGCGCACGGTTTTGTGCCGGTGCCTTACCCGGTAACGGAACCGGCCCTGGGTTTTGGCGGCGCGCTGGTGCCGCTGCTGATCAGTCCGCGTAAACCGCCCGAGGGCAGGTATGCCGGGCTGGCGCCCTCGCCGCCCACGATGACGGGCGCGGCGATGATGTACACGTCCAACAAAAGCTGGATGCTGGGCGCGGGCAGAACGGGCACCTTTGAAAAATGGCGGCTCCGGTA
>CBINIO010000492.1:0-3552 GCA_966250725.1 uncultured Chitinophaga sp. | reverse complement strand
GAGCAACCTTAGCTTTCGCAGCAGCCTTCTTCATTTTTGAAGCTGGTTTAGCCTTCGCAGCGATCTTGGCTTTTGCCTTAGGCGCAGCTTTCGCTTTAGACACTGGTTTCTTTTTCGCAAGAGCTTTGGCTTTGGATGCAACTTTCGCTTTGGCTTTGGGTGCTACTTTAGCTTTGGATGCTGCAACTTTCTTTTTCACCGCGGTTTTTGCTTTCGCTTTAGAAGCCGCTTTTGTTTTCACAGCTGCTTTTGCTTTAGCGGTCGTCTTTGCTTTAGGTGCAACCGCCTTTTTAGCTGCAGCTTTCTTTGCCGGCTTCGCTTTTACAGCTGTTTTAGCTTTTGCCTTGGCGACAGGTTTTGCTTTAGACGCTGTTTTCGCTTTGGAAGCAGTTTTCGCCTTCGCCTTGGGAGCGGCTTTGGCAACGATTTTCGCCTTAGGAGCAGCCTTGGCAGAAGGTTTTGCTTTTGCCTTGGGAGCAGCCTTGGCACCGGCTTTCGCCTTCGAAGCGGTCTTAACAGCCGCCTTACCAGCACTTTTCGCCTTCCCTCCAGCCTTCTTGGAACTTTCAGTCACCACCTCCGGCGCAACTTCCGCTCCAGGCACCACCACTTCCTCCACAACCGGCTCAACATCCTCCTCGTCCACAATATCCATCTCCACTTCTACGCCGTCTTCCTCTTCAGCGGGCTCCGCTTCGGCGCGCGGGTCTTCCGGCCTTTCAACAGGCTCCCAGCCTTCCGTATTTCCTTCCCACAATTCGATGATCTCGCGCGCGTGATCGCCATTGTTGGGTGTATGAATAATGTGCGCGATCCTTCCTTCCTCATCTATCAGGAAAGTAGTGCGGTGCGTGCCATCGTAAGTACGGCCCATAAAGGTCTTTTCGCCCCAAACGCCGTAATCGTTGAGGATAGCGTGGCTTTCGTCCACCAGCAGCGGGAAAGGCAGCTCGTATTTGTCCGCGAATTTTTTGTGGCTTTTCTGATCGTCCTCGCTTACGCCTATCACTGCATAGCCCCTTCTCAACAGCTGCGAATAGTGGTCCCGGAGGTTGCACGACTGCGTAGTACAGCCGGGGGTCATGTCGTGTGGGTAAAAATAGAGGATCACTTTTTTTCCTTTAAAGTCGGCCAGCGAAACGGTATTGCCATGCTGGTCCAGGGCGGCAAATGCGGGGGCTATGTCCCCTTCTTTGAGGTGCGTCATGGTTTTACTAGCGTTTAAACGGTAAAGTATATGTGGTTTGATTGTTTGCAATGTCGGTCACGGTCAATGTCAGTGTATGATTGCCGGGCGGACAATGTTCATCAAAGTTATAAGAAAGTACATTACTTTTCCGCGATAACCGCAACCATTTTCCGTCTAATTCCGCCCGGTAGGTTTTGATGCCGCTCGCGTCGTGCATCGAAAACGCGATCCTTCTTGCCTTCGACAGGTTGGCATGCGCTTTTATCCCGCCCAGCGCCGTTACGCGCGGGGCAATGGTATCTGCCGTAAGATAAAAATCACCCAGGTCGCGGAAGCTGCCTTTGAACCAGCCGTCTTCCGGCACGGCGGCTGAAATGCTTTCCCCTGCGCCTTTCCGGACGATCACCATGTTGTCTTCCAGATCGGCCGGTACGGGTTTGGACGGCCGGATGCGCAGGTCGAAATTAAAATGCACGGGCACGAGTGCGGTATGAAGGCGGTAGGTGTTGGAAAACGCTTTTGAATTGGCTATTTCCACGTAACGGAAACAGATATCGTCGTACAGGCTTCCTTCCTGGAGGAAAAATTCCACGTCGTCGTTCTCAAAAATATTGCGGCTTTCGGGGTACATGCGGTTGGCGCAGGCGGGCGCGGCCGCGGCGTTTCCCTGCTGCTGCAGCGTCAGCTTTACGTCGGACTTGTTCCCGTAAGCGTCGGTAACGCGCACGGTCACCGGGTGGGGCGCTTTATCGCTCAGGTCGATGATGCCGTCGCCGGAAATATCTTTATAGATGCCAAGCCGGTTGCCCGGAAGGGCGAACAGCAGCTGCACATAAGGCCCGCCGCCTTTTTTCATTTTGTAATCGATATGGGCATTGAGATAACGCGTTTCGTCGTAGCCGATATTATCCAGCTGGAAGCCGCAGTCTATCTCGCCGTCGCGGATGATCATGGCTTCGTAGATGCCGTTGGGATTGTAGGAATTGCTTTGCCGGTCGATGGCGCTGACGCCGAGGCCGACCTTGCTGGCAGACACTTTTACCAATGGCCTGCTGGCGGTGTAACCGCCCGTTTTGCTCCGGCGTACGGGAATGGTGATGGGCGTTTGTTCGTAGAGGCTGCGGGTGCAGTCGTATACCACGATGCGGGAGATTTCCGGAGCCCGTTTATCGGGAATGTCAAACCCGAAAAGCATCGGGTTGAGCGGTTTTTCGGTTTGGGTATCCCTGATCTCAAAATGCAGGTGCGGACCGGCGGAACCGCCCGTGTTGCCGCTCCAGGCGATAAATTCGCCTTTTTTTACGGGGAAGAGGTCGGGAGGAATGGTAAGGTCCACCGCCCAGCTTTCCAGCTCGTACTGTTTGCGGGAAACGTATTCGTCCAGTTTGGGATAGAAACGGTTGAGATGGGCGTACACGGTCGTGTAACCGTTCGGGTGAGTGATATAGATCACGTTGCCAAAGCCGAGATGGCTCACGCCGATGCGGCTCACATAACCTTCCGCCGCGGCATGCACATGCAGGTTTTCCCGCTGCTGTGTTTTGATGTCGATCCCTGAATGAAAGTGGTTGGAGCGCAGCTCGCCGAAGTTCCCGGCCAGCGCTATCGGCACTTCCAGCGGGTTTCTGAAATATTCTTTCGGGTATTGCTTTTCCGGAAGTTGCTGCGCCATTACCAGCTGCGGCAGCAAAAGCAAGAGTACGATCGATCTTTTCATCCTGCAAATGTAATAGTTATGCGCTTGCGCCAGGACTTTTTAGCATATTCACCACGATTTAACATATTTTTTTCGGGCAGATTATGCGTTTTCATTAATTTCCGAATTGCTAAAACAATTCTTATATGAGCTATCCGATTCAAGAGATCCAGGGTATCGGCCCCAATTATGCAAGCAAACTCACCGGCATCGGCATCAACACCGTTGCGAAGCTGCTCGAAGACGGCGGCACCAAAGCCGGCCGCACCAGGCTGGCGGAATCCACCGGCATACCGGAAGCGGTCATCCTCAAATGGGTGAACCATGCGGACCTCATGCGCATCAACGGCGTGGGCGACCAGTTCGCCGAGCTGCTGGAAGCCGCGGGGGTAGACACGGTGAAAGAACTACGCACCCGCAACGCCGAAAACCTTCATGCCAAGGTCTCGGAGCTGAACGCCGTAAAAAATCTCAGCGGCAGGGTGCCTTCGCTTTCCGAGATCCAGGGCATGATCGACCAGGCCAAAGACCTGGAGCCCGCGCTGACGTACTGATCAAAAGCGCTTTCTGCTGATATCAACCTACAACTGTTTCTAATTTTAACGATGCCGGGGCTGACCAAGTAGTGGTCGGCCCTATTTGATCCGGGTGCCTGATGGAGACCCTG
>CBINIO010000491.1:0-3568 GCA_966250725.1 uncultured Chitinophaga sp. | reverse complement strand
ATCCATTTGCCGGCTTCGTTGAGCGAGGTTTTGCCGTTGCGGGCGTCGGCGATCTGGTCGCGCCAGCGTTTGGTGGCGAAGCCGAGCAGGAAGGCGGCGGGCCAGATAACGGCGGCATAGCCGAGCGCTACGGCCCAGAACGCGGTGTTCTGCCAGAGATCTTTCAGGTATGGCGGCACGCCGTTCCACTGATGGGTGACCTGCAGCCAGAGCATGAGCAGCACGAGAAGGTGCAGGCTTTGATCGATGAGGAAATATTTGCCGTTGTCTTTCCGGTGCAGTTTCCAGAGATCGATAAAAAAGTGGCTAACGGTAACGGCTACGGGAGCGAGCCATTGCGTCCATTCCGCGGTAAAAATATAGATGAGCGCGCCATGGATCAGGCAATGCAGGTATAAATACCCGGAACCGGCTTTGCGGCGGCGTTTGTGCTGAACGATGCGGGTGGTTTGAAGCGCGAAATCGCCTAATAAGTGGGCGCAGAGCCATTTGATGAGCAGTAGCATAAGATACGGTTTAGAACATGGACGAAACCCGTTGTTCAAAACGCCGCAATACGAGCTGTATTACCTGCCATCCCGCGCCCTGCAGCCGTTGGTGAACGGCAGGCTGGCGGATGTTCAGTTTTTCCGCGGCCTGCGCCTGCGTGAGGCCGTTGAGCTGTTCCAGCACGGCTTCCGCCTGCGGGGCGCTCCATCTTTCGATGATGAAGGACAGCGACTGGCTATGCACTTCCCACTCATGGTTGATGGTAGGGTGGGGGGTGACCACGGAAATAAGCCCGTTCTTTTTCTTCAGTTCGTCCAGGTAGGGGCCGGAGTTTTGAAATGCCGGCCCGTCTGAAGTAACTATTTTTTTCGCATTAAAAGAAATTTCGCCGGTGCCGATGGCGAGCCTTGTCCTGAAATTTTCTTTCCAAAGCATGGCCATCAGCAGCAGGCTGTAGTGCAGGGCGTCGCCCGGCCTTTTAGTGAGCACGGCCTGGAAGCTGTCTCCCCGGTACTGCTCCACGTCAAAACTTTTTTCTTTCGTTTTGATGATGGCAAATGCCTGCTCCAGCACCTTTTGCAGGCGCCCGCGCTCTTTGGGAGCGAGCAGGGAGGATTGAATGATATCCCCGGTTATGACAACGGCATTCGTTTTCATCGTACTGCAAATATAAGGCTATAACCTTATAATACCTAATTATAAGTCTACAGGCTTATAATGATAGAATATAAGGCTATAGGCTTATTATCCGAAATATTTGTTCAAAAAAAAAGCAGCGCCTGCGGGCGCTGTATGAGTTGTATTGTTTTTACCGTAAGCCTGTAGCGTTATGCCATTCCTCAAAAAAAAAAGCAGCGCTTTGCGGGCGCTGTATGAGTTGTATCGTTTTACCGTAAGCCTGTAGCGTTATGCCATTCTTCAAAAAAAAAGCAGCGCTTTGCGGGCGCTGCTTTTGACAATATGGGATACCGTCAGGATTAGTAACGGTAGTATTCCGGCTTGAAGGGGCCTTCCACGGGAATGCCGAGGTAGGCGGACTGGGCGGAAGTAAGCGTGTCCAGCTCCACACCGATCTTTTTCAGGTGCAGGCGGGCTACTTTTTCGTCCAGGTGTTTGGGCAGCACGTACACCTTGTTCTCGTAGCTGGCGGAATTGGTCCAGAGCTCGAGCTGTGCAAGGGTCTGGTTGGTGAAGGAGTTGCTCATCACGAAAGAGGGGTGGCCGGTGGCGCAGCCCAGGTTCACGAGGCGGCCTTCGGCCAGCAGGATGATGTCCTTGCCGTCAACGGTGTATTTGTCTACCTGCGGTTTGATCTCCACTTTGGTATGACCGAAGTTGGTATTCAGCCAGGCAACGTCGATCTCGATATCGAAGTGGCCGATGTTGCACACGATCGCTTTGTCTTTCATGGCTTTGAAGTGCTCTCCGGTGATGATGTCGCGGCAACCGGTGGTGGTCACGATGATGTCGGCTTCTTTCACCGCATCTGCCATTTTTTTCACTTCATAACCTTCCATTGCGGCCTGGAGGGCGCAGATGGGATCGATCTCGGTAACGATCACACGGGCGCCGGCGCCGGCGAGGGATTCCGCGGAGCCTTTGCCTACGTCGCCAAAACCTGCCACAACAGCCACTTTACCGGCGATCATTACGTCGGTGGCGCGGCGGATGGCGTCCACGCAGGATTCGCGGCAGCCGTATTTGTTGTCGAACTTGGATTTGGTAACGGAGTCGTTGATATTGATGGCGGGCATCGGCAGGGTGCCGTTCTTCATTCTTTCATACAGGCGGTGAACACCGGTGGTGGTTTCTTCGCTCAGCCCTTTGATGTGCTGGATCAGCTCGGGGTATACGTCCAGCACCATGTTGGTGAGGTCGCCGCCGTCGTCGAGGATCATGTTCAGCGGGCGGTCGTAGCTGCCAAAGAAAAGGGTCTGCTCGATGCACCAGTTAAATTCTTCTTCGTTCAGGCCTTTCCATGCGTATACGGGGATGCCCGCCGCCGCGATGGCCGCTGCGGCATGGTCCTGCGTGGAAAAGATGTTGCAGGAGCTCCATTGCACTTCCGCGCCGAGCGCTACAAGCGTTTCTATCAGTACGGCGGTCTGGATGGTCATGTGCAGGCAACCGGCAATACGTGCGCCTTTCAGGGGCTGGGATTTGCCGTATTCTTCGCGCAGCGCCATCAAACCGGGCATTTCGGCTTCCGCCAGCTGGATTTCCTTGCGACCCCATTCAGCCAAAGACATGTCTTTTACTTTGTACTTGAGGTTCAAATCAATTTTGGATTTAGCAAATGTTGACATTCCGAATAAATTTTTGCAAATCTACCTTTATTTTAACTTTCTACATAATGAGAATTGCGGAACATACCCCTTCATTCTGAACCCCTCCCGCGCCCGGCTTTATTTTTACATATAGAGAAATAAGTATAATTATTTTTTGATTTAATATTATAAATAATATACATTTGCTAATTGGTGAGGTGCGTAGCCGGCTGTTACATATTATTTTTTTGGAGTCATCGATTAAGTTATTGCGCCCCTGGCGGGCTTCGGAGAGGAGGAAAGGCGTTTCAGGCCCGTGCATTTACCGCAAAGCCAGGCTCCCTCACCGGGAAATTCCGGAGTATAAACGTCAGTTTCCCGATACCTAGTGTGTATGTAAAGAAATTTTAATGTTACTATGTTAGTCCTATCCTATCCTATGAAAGACAGCGCCCTGTTTGCGGGTATACGAAAGCTCCGCTTCAAAGCGACCGCCATGTTGCTGATCCTCATGATTTTGAGTGGTATGGCAAACGCGCAGGCGCCCCCGGTGACCATTAACCCCACCGGCGGCGAAACGGCTACCGACGGTCTTCGGATCACGATTACGGATTCCAGCGTGATGGTCCGCCGCAACGGCCAGGACCAGTTCAGCATTGATCCCCTGCAACCGCGGTACGACCAGGGAGGGCTCCGGACTTATATAGTTTTTCAGAATAAAATCTATGACGACCTCGAAAGTAACGATCCGCTGTACCTGAAGGCCTGTAACATATCCGACATCGCGGGAGACGGCACCGAGACCAATCCCT
>CBINIO010000490.1:0-3576 GCA_966250725.1 uncultured Chitinophaga sp. | reverse complement strand
CCGTTTGCAAAGCGCCTCCAGCAAGCGGCGGATGGCGATCTCAATGCCCGCGGCAGTCCGGACGGGTTCGAGACATTGCAGCCGTTCCTGGTAAGGCGGGTTGATATATATGGGACTGATAAATTCTTCCGCCTGCCCCAGCGCCTGGCTTAATTTCACTAACAGATCTTCCCCGAAACGCCTGCGCAGCATCGCTTTCGGCATGCCGGCAAACGCGGCGATACGATGAAAGCCCAGCTTCTGCAATTTCTGCAATACGATCTCATCGGGGCGTAATGCGGCAGGAGGCAATGGCAACAATGCGGCGGATTGTTCTCCCGCGGGTACTACTATCGCATCCGTTCGTAATGCAGCAGACTGTTTCCCTGCAGAAACTTTCACCGCATCAGAACGCAAAAGCAACCATGCGGCCGCTTCCCTCCCCGTCGGCGCCACCGCCTCCCCAAAACGCGCCACCGCCCAGGCCGCTCCGACCGTATCCGCCATGGCGGCGCGCACATCAAAACCGGCGGTCTGCAGCTTGACGACTATTTCATCCATATAAGCCTGCTCACCACCCCACAAATGCGCGCAGCCGCTCGCATCCAGCGTGAGGCCGTCCGGCCCGTCCACCGCCACTACCGGCGTAAAACGGATACACCATTCCGCCAGCTTTCCCAATAATATTTCTTCCAGTCCCGGCCGGGCGTCGAACACCTGCAGCAAAGGCTCCACCGCTTTTGCCCCCGCAACGGGCTCTCCGGCCGCAATACCGCTCATCCCCGCTTTTTTGTTCACCGCGGTAATGGTCATGCGGCCATGCACCGGCGCGGCAAATACAAATGGAACGTCCTTCAGCAAAGGCCGCCGGCGTACCATCCAGTCCGTTGCCAGGTAACGGAACCATATCGCGACATACCGTTTTGCCATCTTATCCCGCTTTTCTCTTCTGACCCGATGCGGCGGCAGCATGTTCTTCCGGCAGCAGCAGGAACTTCCCCGCAGCCCATTCCACGTTCCATATACCAGGTTGACCGTTACGCACTTTCAGCAGCTCCACCTGCCAGCGCGGGAAACCCACGCCCGGCATCCCGTCTTCCAGCCGGCTCGGCAAAGGCCTCACCTTCCATTGCGCAATGCTGGCGATGGTATGCAGCCTGCGGGGATCGGTGCGCAGCAAAAAACAGGTGACGCCGCTCTGCTCCGCCACCAGCTGCACCCGCCGCGATTGTGTAAACGTCATTTCCGCCAGGTCCGCGACCACCGCCGCCAGCCCTTCGCATTTCAAACTTTCCTCCATCGCCCACATGACATCCTTCTCCCGCTGCAGGTCCACAAAAATGAACCGGTCCGGCTCCACGCCAAACATTTTCAGGGCAGGCGGAAATAACCTGCGCGACGTACTGATCCAGATACAGGCGCCGCCGCGCCGCATCAGCGCAGACAGCAGGCCCGCAATAAACCCGCCCGACGCAGCCGTATGCTCAGGCGCTTCGGTCAGGAACTCATGCAAAACGCCTGTGGGGAAAACGGCATGGGGAAAAACACGCGTAATGGCCTCCAATCCTACATTCACGGCAGCGCCATCGCTAACGGCCCTGTATCCCTGCAGGGAAAGGATCTCCCTTTGCAGGGAAGCGATGATATCTGCTTTGCCCCTCATCATGTCAATAATGGTTAAGAATACTCAATTCTTTAGCAATAATACTAAATATTTTAGTATTTAGATAAAAAAGAAGCGCTTTAAAAAACAATAAATCCATCTTACTTTGGCGGCCGGTTCTCTATAAAAACATCTTCATGATTCCTTTACAAAGCCGCGAGATCCGCGGCAACTGGGCAACCCTGCTCCTGCCCATAGGGCCGGACGATAACATCGACTACAGCCGGCTGGCGGATGAGATCGACCTGCTGACCGGCATGCGCGTGGACGGTATTTATTCCAACGGCACCGCCGGCGAATTTTATAACCAGACGGAGCAGGAATTCGACCGGGTGAACGGTTTGCTCGCGGAAAAATGCAACGCGGCCGGCATGCCCTTCCAGACAGGCTGCAGCCACATGAGCCCGGTATTGTCGCTCGAACGGCTGAAAAGGGCCGTGGCGCTGAAACCTTCGGCCATACAGGTGATCCTGCCGGACTGGTTCCCGCCGAAAATGCCGGAGATCATCGCGTTCCTGCGCAGGATGCAGGAAGCGGCGGGCGATATCGGGCTGGTGCTGTACAACCCGCCGCATTCAAAAGTAAAACTGAGCCCGGCGGATTTTAAGACCATCCGCGAAGCGGGCATCTCCCTCGCTGGCTGCAAAATGCCCGGCGGCGATGCGGACTGGTATGCGGACATGCGCTCGCTCAATCCTGGTCTGTCCGTATTCATCCCCGGTCATCACCTGGCTACAGGCGTACGGCAAGGCGCGCATGGCGCTTACTCCAACGTGGCCTGCCTGCATCCCTTAACGGCGCAAAAATGGTACGACAGCATGCAGACCGACATGGCATCCGCGCTGGAGCTGGAAGCGCGCATCCAGCGGTTTATGAACGAACAGATCGTTCCCTACATCACGCAAAAAGGTTATTCCAACCAGGCGGTGGACAAATTCCTCGCTTCCGTAGGCGGATGGGCGGATGTGGGTACGCGCCTGCGCTGGCCTTATCAATGGATACCCGAAAGCGAAGTGAGCGCGGTCCGGAAAATAGCAAAAGACCTGCTGCCGGAATTTTTTGTATAACGGCGGCTTCTCTCATTTTTTATCAAAGGCTTCCCTCCGGGGAAGCTTTTTTTATCGTGAAAAAAGCCTGTTCGTCACACATTCCGGCACTTCCGTCACATCTTCCCACGCTAATGCCGCAAGCGGTTTACTTTTATTTATATGAAAACGATATGCTTTCTGACATGGCTGCTCCCCTTAACCCTGCGGCTGCCCGCCCAGTTCACCCTGAGCGGGCATGCGCCGCAAAACGGACAGCCATTCCCCGTACAGATAAACATACCCGAGGTGTATGGTTTTCACCGGGAAAACACGATGGATATTCCCACCGCCGCAACAGGCGCATTTAACCTGCAGCTGCCGCTGGAAGGACAAAAATTCGCATCGCTGATATACCGGCGGCGGTTCTATACCCTGCTGCTCACGGAAGGGAAACGCCTGGACATCAGTCTGAAGGGCGATACGCTGCAACTTCTAAAAGGCGACGCTTTGCCGGAAAACCGCCTGCTCCAAACGCTCGATATGGAAACGCCGCCGTTCTTTATCACGGATACTTCCTATCGCAACCTTTCCTTCGAAACCTTAAAAGAAAAAGTGCTGCGGCCGTTTGCCGCGATGCAGGAAACAAAGCTGCAAATGATCGCTTCTTCCCCCATCAGTGAAAAGGATAAAAAGCTGATCGCCGCGGAGCTGCGATATCTCGGTTATAATTATCTCAACGATTTCGCCAGAACGCAGATAAATGACAGGAACCTGATCAGCGAATTTATCATGGAAGTATTCGACCGCTGTACGATCGCGCCGGAAGTAACGCCCGCCGGGCCGCAGTATTACGCTTTCGCGGACAATTATCTTCGTTATCTCGAAACAAAAGCCTTTGTAAAGATC
>CBINIO010000489.1:0-3595 GCA_966250725.1 uncultured Chitinophaga sp. | reverse complement strand
CATTATCACGATCGGCGACGAGCTGCTGATAGGGCAAACGATAGACACCAATTCCGCCTGGATGGGGCAGCGGCTTAACGATGCCGGCATCTGGGTGCAGCGCCGCGTAGCCGTGGGCGACGACCGCGAAGCCATCATCCGCGCGCTGGACGAAGAATCGAGGTTATCGCACATCATTCTCATTACCGGCGGGCTGGGCCCCACCGCGGACGACATCACCAAACCCGTGCTGTGCGAATATTTCGGCGGCAAGCTGGTGCGCGACGAAGCCACTTTTGCGCGTCTCTCCGCCATGTTCGAAGCACGCAGGCTGCCCGTGCTGGAAAGGAACGTGGCGCAGGCGCTGGTGCCCGATTCCTGCACCGTGCTGCCCAACCTGAAGGGCACCGCGCCCGGCATGTGGTTCGAGAAGGACGCGAAGATATTCGTATCGATGCCCGGCGTGCCGTATGAAATGAAAGGGCTGATGGAAAGCGAAGTGATACCGCGGCTGCAGGCGCGTTTCGAAACGCCCGTATTGCTGCATCATACGCTGATCACCGCGGGCATGGGAGAATCTTTCGTGGCCGAGCGCATCAAAGATTTCGAGGCCGCGCTGCCCTCGCATATCAAGCTGGCCTATCTGCCCAATTACGGCCTGCTGAAGCTGCGCCTCACTTCCGTGTCGCCCGAAAAAACATCCGCCGCCGCGGAAATAAAGACCGCTTTCGACACGCTGCGGGCGCAGCTGGCGGACATCGTGGTGGCCGCTGAAGACGAGCCGATGGGCGTGGTGCTGGGAAAGATACTGCTTCAGAAAGGTCTCACCGCGGGCACCGCCGAAAGCTGCACCGGCGGCAAGATCGCCGCGCAGATCACCGCCGTGCCGGGCAGTTCGCGTTACTTCAAAGGTGGCGTAGTGAGTTATGCGAACGAAATAAAAATGAACGTGCTCGGTGTGAAACCCGCCACGCTGGAGCAATTCGGGGCAGTAAGCGAACAGACCGTGCGCGAAATGGCGGAAGGCGCGTTACGCACGCTCAATGTAGATTGCGTGATGGCCGTGTCCGGCATCATGGGGCCCGACGGCGGGAGCGACGAAAAGCCCGTGGGCACCGTATGGATCGCCGTGGGCGGAAAAGACCGCATCGTTGCCACGCGTTATCATTTCCGCTATGACCGCGCGCGGAATACGGATATGACCGTTGTGGCGGCCATGAACGAACTGCGGAAATGGCTGGAACTTTAATTTCCCTTATTTTTGTCATCTATTAAAAAAAAGCACTTATATGGCAATAGTCGAACTGGTGATGCCCAAAATGGGAGAAAGCATTATGGAAGCCACGATCCTGCGCTGGCATAAGAAGCCGGGCGATCATGTGAAGGTGGACGAAACGGTGCTGGAGATCGCTACGGACAAAGTGGACAGTGAGGTACCCTCCATCGCGGAAGGGGAGATCACCGAGATACTGTATAACGAAAATGACGTGGTGCCCGTCGGTACCGTTATTGCAAGAGTGCAAACAGAAGCGGGCGCTTCCGTGGAAGCCTCGCCCGCGGCCGCTCCCGCCGCGCCGTCCAAACCGGCGCAAACGGAATCGCGTTTCCAGTCAGTGCCCGCGCCCGCGCAGGCCCGGCCGGAACCCGCCGCCAGTCGGCCTTCCGGCGAGCCGCGTTTTTATTCCCCGCTGGTGCTCACCATCGCACAGCAGGAAGGCATCAGCTTTTCAGAACTTGAAAAAATACCCGGTACCGGCAGCGAAGGCCGCGTGACCAAAAGGGACATCCTCGATTATATCGCCAACCGCGGCCAGCAGGTGCAGGAGCCCGAGATCGTGCGCGACGACGCGCAGGAAACCGCCCGCCCCGCCGCGCATACCCGCGAAATGACCACCGTGCAGGCATCCAACAGTTATGGCGACAACGTGGAGATCATCGAAATGGACCGCATGCGCAAGCTCATCGCCGAGCATATGGTGCGCAGCAAGGCCATCAGCCCGCATGTGACCAGCTTTGCCGAAGCGGACGTGACCAACATGGTGCGCTGGCGCGACAGCGTGAAAAAGGATTTTGAAAAACGCGAAGGCGAAAAGCTCACTTTCACACCGCTTTTCGTGGAAGCGCTGGTAAAATGCATCAAACGTTTCCCGCTGGTGAACTGCTCGCTGGACGGGGACAAGATCATCCTGAAAAAAGACATCAACATAGGCATGGCCACGGCGCTGCCCAGCGGCAACCTGATCGTGCCCGTGATCCGCAATGCGGACACGCTCAATCTCGTGGGGCTCACCAAACAGGTGAACAACCTCGCCAACGCCGCGCGGCAGAACCGCCTGAAACCGGAAGACACGCAGAACGGCACCTTTACGCTGACCAACGTAGGCACTTTCGGGAGCCTTACGGGCACGCCGATCATCAACCAGCCGCAGGTAGCCATCCTGGCGGTAGGAGCCATCAAAAAGCGCCCCGTGGTGGTGGAAACGGAGCAGGGCGATTCCATTGCCATCCGGCATATGATGATCCTGTCCATGTCGTACGACCACCGTATCGTGGACGGTTCGCTGGGTTCCACTTTCCTCAGCGCGGTGGCTACGGAGCTGGAGAATTTTGATCCTGCGAAAGAGTATTGATCTTTTTTGAAACGATATGAAACCGTCCCGTTTGGGGCGGTTTTTTTGTTTGGGGAACGGTTTACAATCAAGGCATAAAAAAAAGGCTCCCAACGGAAGCCTTTATAGGTCGATAGATGTAAGTCTGCTTAGTAACGACGATCGCGGCCACCGCCACCATAGCCACCGCCACCGGGCCTGCCACCTCTTCCGCCGCCGCCGGGGTTCGGAGCCTTCGGACGTGCTTCGTTGACCATCAGCTGTTTGCCTTCCACTTCACTACCGTTGAGGCTCTCCATCGCTTTCCCAGCTTCTTCCTCGTTGGGCATTTCAACGAATCCAAAACCACGTGAACGACCGGTTTCGTGATCTTTAATGATTTTTGCGGAGGTAACTTGCCCGAATTCGCTGAAGATTTGGTGAAGGTCCTCATCGTTCAACCTGTAATGCAGGTTGGCTACGTAGATGTTCATGATAAAAAAGTTAAAAAATGAAAAATAATACTGAAGTTAAGGAATTAACTGAATAAAAAAATAACTGACCGTATTTTTCAAAGATTGGACATATTTACAAAAAATGTTAATTATCCGTTAAAGACAATATCACGGCCCGTCTTCAAGGATCGGCCAAAGCGTAAAAAAATGTCTTAATCGTAGATTAAAGCGTTATGTATTAAGAAATTTCGTAAATTCAGTGAAGGCCGGATTAAATGGCCCGCCAACTATGAAAGCATTGAGCGACACATGGTTCGCGGAAGGGTTCATCGATTTTGAGCTGAAAAAATACACCCTGCTCGCGTACCTCCAGGAGATCAACCGGTACTTCAACGAAAACAAGCTGTACCCGCAGCTCGGCGATGTCATCTTTCACTTCAACAACCTCGCCGCTTTCCGGAGCAACAAAAAATTCCTCCAGCAGCATTTTCCAAAACGCCTCACCGCCGTGAACATCGAACGCCTGCAGCTCCTGTACGAACAGATGATCGCCGACGACGAGCTGATGGAAGA
>CBINIO010000488.1:0-3596 GCA_966250725.1 uncultured Chitinophaga sp. | reverse complement strand
CGAGGCCGATCTTTCCGACGACACCGGCCGCGTCAGAGACCCAGCTCGGCACGGTGTAGTGACTGCCACCGATGTCGAAGGAGAAGTTGCGTTGCTCGTGCTTCTCATGCTGCGCGAGCACATCGTGGACCACAACCTGAACTCGATACACTGGTGGGTGAACAAACACAACAACTACGCCATCCGCGAAATGGTGGACCTGCTGAACATCAAATACCGTTTTCTCGAAAACGACGGCCGCCTGCTGCAGAACGAAAGCTCGCAGGCCCGGCGCAAACGGTATCTCAAGGAAAAGGTATACGCCGCGCTGTCTCCCGGCGCGCGCGCCAGCCTGTATTTCTTTTTCCGGTACTTCCTGCGCTTCGGTTTCCTGGACGGCTACAAAGGGTTCGTCTTCCATTTTATGCAGGGCTACTGGTACCGGCTGCTGGTAGACGTGAACATGAAAGAATTCGAGGAAAAGCTGAAAGGCGACACCCGGAAAGAAACACTGATCGAATTGCTGCGAACCGACTATAATATCGCCATCTGATGAACGTTACGACCGATCTCTCCGCATTCAACACCGGCGCTTACAAAGCCGGCCCGAAATGGAAAGTGCTCAGCTGGTACTTTGTGAACTATTATGTGCTGAACAGCGCCGTCCCCTGGCCGTACGGCTTCAAAGCCGGGCTGCTACGGCTTTTCGGGGCAAAGGTGGGTAAAGGGCTGGTGATCAAAACAAAGGTGCGCATCAAAAATCCCTGGCGGCTCCGCATCGGCGATCATTGCTGGATCGGCGAATCCGTGTGGATCGACAACCTGGAGGACGTGCACATCGGCAGCCATGTATGCATTTCGCAGGGCGCGCTGCTGCTCACCGGCAACCACGATTACACGCAGGCCGACTTCCCCTACCGTCTCGGCAAGATCAGGCTGGAAGACGGGGTGTGGATCGGCGCGGAATCGATCGTGTGCCCCGGCGTCACCTGCGGTTCGCATTCCATTTTAACCGTAAAATCCGTCGCCACGAAAGACCTGGCGCCCTGGCAGATCTACGCCGGCAATCCCGCCGCTTTTGTGCGAAAAAGAACGATGAAAACAAATGTCTAAAAGAGTATTGCTGATCGGTGGGAACTTTTCCCCGGAGCCCACCGGCATCGGAAAATATAACGGGGAAATGATCGACTGGCTGGTGGAGAACGGGTACGAATGCACCGTGATCACCTCCTACCCGTATTACCCGCAGTGGGAAGTGCAAAAACCGTACGACCGCCATAAACGCTGGTATAAAAAAGAGACCGGCCGAAACGGGCGGCTTACGGTGTACCGCTGTCCGCAGTACGTACCCGCGCAGCCTACCGGCAAAAAACGCATGCTGCTCGACCTGTCGTTCTCCATCGCCGCGTTCTTCAAGCTGCTGCAGCTCCTCCCCGCAAAAAAACACGACCTCGTGATCACCGTGGCCCCTTCGTTCCAGCTGGGGCTGCTGGCGGTGATCTACAAAAAGCTGCGCGGCGCGCAGTTCCTTTATCACATACAGGACCTGCAGATCGAAGCGGCGCGCGACCTCGGCATGATCCGTTCTCCAAAGCTCATCAGCGTGCTGTTTGGCGTGGAGCGTTTTATCCTGAAACGCGCGGACGTGGTGAGCAGCATTTCCGACGGCATGGTGCAGCGCATCGCCATGAAAGTACAACGGCCCGTGCAGTTCTTTCCCAACTGGGTGGACACCTCGCTGTTCTTCCCCGTGGACGGGAAAGACGCGCTGAAAAAAGAATATGGCTTTTCGCCTTCGGACAAAGTGATCCTGTACTCCGGCGCCATCGGTGAAAAACAGGGACTGGAAGCGATCCTTCATACGGCGCAGGCCATGCGCAACCGGCCCGACCTGCGTTTTGTGATCTGCGGCTCCGGGCCTTACAAATCCAGGCTGGAAGCGATGGCAGCGGAGATGCGGCTGGAGAACGTCGTGTTCTATCCCATCCAGCCCTTCGAGAAGTTCAACCGTTTCCTCAACATGGCGGACGTGCACCTCGTGATACAGAAGGCGGGCGCTTCCGATCTGGTGATGCCTTCCAAGCTCAGCACGATACTTGCCGTGGGCGGGCTCGCCCTGGTAACCGCCAACCCGGGCTCGGGGCTGTATGCGCTGGTGGAGAAATACCAGATGGGCATACTCGTGAACGCGGAAGACCAGCAGGCGCTCAACGAAGGCGTGGCGCTGGCCGTAGGCGGATGCAACAGCGGCATCACCGGCAACGCGCGCGCCTACGCGGCCGAGCATCTCGCCATTTCCGGCGTAATGGGCCGGTTTGAAGAAATTGTCGTTCACCGTAATCTGCAACCATGTTAAGCCGTTTTTTAAAGATCAGTCTCATACAAATCATCGTGCTGGATTTTATCTGGCTCAACGCCATATTTTTTGTGGCCGGCTTCGGCCTGCGGCAGTACGACCTGCACATCCACAACGGCGCGGACGCTTTCCTGCTCGTATCCAACGTGGCGTGGGCCATCAGCCTGTACACCACGGGCATTTACGCGCTCACCCAGCAGCTGAGCTACGAAAAAATGGCGCGAAAGACAGTGCAGGCGCTCGTGTTCTACCTGCTGATGCTGCTCCTGTTCCTTTTCCTGTACGGCGAACTGTACTCCCGCTTTTTCGTGATCATGTACTGCGCCCTCTTTTCCGTGATGGCGGTGGTGAACCGGCTGATCTTTTTCTGGGTTACCAATTCCATTCTCAAAAGCAAGGACGTGGAACGGAAAATGGTGATACTTGGATATAACGAAATGTCCAAAAAGCTGGCGGACAACCTCGTTGCCGAAAAAAGCAATCTCAAGTTCGAAGGGTATTTCGAGGAATACAACAACGTGAACGAGCTGTCGTACTACCCGGTGATCGGCAACCTGAAGGAATGCGTGCCTTATGCGAAAAGCAACAACATCCGCGAGATCTACTCCACGCTTTCACCGGAGGAAAACCCGTATCTCTATACGCTGGCGTACGAAGCGGAGCAGCATTTTATCCATTTCCGTTTTGTGCCGGATTTTAAAATGTTCGTGAACCGGCAGATCTACGTGGACTATTTTAACAACATTCCCGTTATTTCGCTGCGCTCCGAACCGCTGGACGATCTCGCCAACCAGATCCGCAAACGCCTGTTCGATCTCGTGTTCAGCGGGCTGGTCGCCATTTTCCTGCTCAGCTGGCTCATCCCGCTGCTGGCGATCCTCATCAAGCTGGAATCCAGGGGGCCGGTATTTTTCATCCAGCACCGCACTGGGCGCAACAACCAAACGTTCCGCTGCCTGAAGCTGCGCAGCATGTACGTGAACAAGGACGCGAACAACAAGCAGGCCACGCGCAACGACAAACGTTTTACGCGCATCGGGCGCATCCTGCGCAAAACGAACCTCGACGAAATACCGCAATTCCTCAACGTGCTGGCCGGCGACATGTCCATCATCGGGCCGCGGCCGCATATGCTGAAACATACCGAGGAATATTCGCGCATCATACAGCAATACATGATACGGCATTACCTGAAGCCCGGCATCAGCGGATGGGCGCAGGTGAACGGCTTCCGCGGCGAGATCACCGAGGAAAGCCAGCT
>CBINIO010000487.1:0-3613 GCA_966250725.1 uncultured Chitinophaga sp. | reverse complement strand
ATAATTTGTTCTACATTTATACAAAATAAAGCACCCAATGGCAAAAACTGATCTAATAAAGGATCTGGGCCCTATTTCGCAACGTACCATGGCTGATGTAGTGGAGAAGGAGTTGCGCGACTACCTCAAAAAGAAATTGTTTAAACCCGGAGACGCCCTGCCCTCGGAGCTGGAGCTGGCCGACGCGCTCGGCGTAAGCCGCAACGTGGTGCGCGAGGCGCTCAGCCGCCTGCGCATGCTGGGCATGATAGAAACCAGAAAGCGCCGTGGCATGATCCTCTCCACGCCCGACATCCTGGGTTCTTTCGAGCGGGTGCTGGACCCCCTGATCATCGACGACAGCACGCTGCAGGATATTTTCGAGCTGCGCCTCACGCTAGAGATGGGGCTGGCGGACATACTTTATCTCCGTAAAAAGAAAAAAGACATCGCCGAGCTGGAAGCCATCGCTAAAAGCCAGGATGCAAGCGGCAAAGGGCAAACTTTCCGTATCAACAACGAGATCGCTTTTCACGGCAAGATCTACCAGATGACCGGCAATGAAACGCTGATGCGTTTCCAGAATATGCTGCTGCCTATCTTCGGTTACGTGATCAGCCTGGAGAAAGTGCCGCAGATCGGGAAGGTTTCGCATATCGACCTGGTGAATATTCTGAAGGATGGTACGAAGGAGGAGTTCCGGCAGGGGATGCTGGAGCATTTGAAGCCGCATTTTAACAGGTTGAAGTAGGGGATTTCTGGCGAAGGTGTTAACACCTCTTGCTGAATCTCTTTCCTCAACTTTCCTAATGAATGCAGGTGTTAACACCGTTGGAAATTCGCCTGCGATAAAAGAATATTTAAATAAAGGTAGGTGTTAACACTTCCCAACAGAATTTCATTCATCAACCTTCCCTGAAATGAATGCAGGTGTTAACACCTCCCAGCAGAATTTCATTCATCAACCTTCCCTGAAATGAATGCAGGTGTTAACACCTCCCGTTGAACCTCCCTCCAACTTCTCTGAACGACCGCAGGTGTTAACACCTCCCACAAATCCTCAACAATAAAAACGCATGAACAAGCTTAGGTGTTAACACCTTCGCGGAACTTTCTCAACCAACCATCCTCAAACAAATTCGGACACTAACACCTCCTCCCCAATACCCCCACAACCACAATTTTCCCCCAATTCCAACTTTTTCTTTGAAGTTTGAAATAATTTGCCCTACATTTGATATATGTAGTACATATCTACATTAATCGACCAAGCAACCAATTCCATTACTGTCTAAACAGTGATTCGTTATGAACCTGATCCAATCTATATCTAACTTATGGAGATCGGCAATTTTCCTCTCCATCCTCCTGCTGCCGCAAATCGCCGGCGCACAATCAACCGTTACCGGTAAAGTCACCGACTCTACCGGCAAAGCCATCGAATTTGCCAGCGTACAGGTAAAAGGCACCACCAAAGGCGCTTTTACCTCGGCAAACGGCAGCTTCAGCATCGCCGTTCCCGCCAACGCAGTGCTCATCTTTTCCAGCATGGGATTCATTTCCCAGGAAGTGCCGGTGAACGGGCAGTCGGTCATTAACGTCCGGCTCGCCGCTTCCAACCGCACGCTCGAAGACGTAGTGGTAGTGGGTTACATGCAGCAATCCCGCACCAAGGCCTCCGCTTCCATTTCGAAGCTGGACCCCGCGGAGCTGAAAAACACTTCCAACCCAAACCCGGTACAGGCCATGCAGGGCAAGATCGCGGGCGTGTCGCTGCCCATCTCGTCCGGGCAGCCGGGAGCGGGCGCCAGCAATATCATTATCCGCGGCGGCACCAAGCTGAACGTTTACGGCTCCGGACAGGGCAATTCGGGCGGCACCGTATCGTCTGTCGACCGGGGCAGCAACATCCTGTTCGTGATCGACGGGGTATTCCGCAATTCCATGAACGACGTGAACCCTGACAACATCGAATCCATACAGGTGATGAAAGACGCCGCATCCACCGCCATTTACGGCGCGCGCGGCGCCAACGGCGTGGTGGTGATCAAAACCAAAACGGGCAAATTCGGCTCGAAAATGAATCTTGCCATCAACCACCGCGTTACCTGGGAAACCAAAGCGCGCGATTATAAATATCTCAACGCCACCGATTACCTCCGTCTTGCCCGCACCACCGTGCAAAATACGGACGACCGCATCGACAAGAACAACCTGCTCAACAACGGCGGCTTCTCCGCCGGCACCCGCGTATACACGGCCAAAGGCCAGTACGGCAAAAACGTGAACCTCACCGCGCTGTACGATAACATCGTGGCGATCGAAGGACAGGCATATGTGGACAATCTCCTCGCCAACGGATGGATGGTGATGGACGATCCCATCAATCCCGGCACCAGGCTGCTGTATGCGGACAACCAGTACCAGGACCTCATCTGGAACACCGGTCTTACCAACAACACGAACATTTCCGTGGACGGCGGCTCCGACAAGGCGAACTACAACATGGCCCTCGGATATACCGACCAGGCGGGCATTTTCATCGGCACCCGCTATAAACGCTACGACGCATTGGGCAACTTTGGTTTCAAGGCGGCGGAAAATTTCAAGATAGACGCGTCCATCAACTACCAGCATACGCTGCCGAACTACGTGGAGTCCTTTACCAACGAACTGACCCGCGGCACGCGTCTTACGCCGCTGATCCGTATCATGAAGGATGACGGCAACCCCGCCGTGGGCGAGCTTTATTCCGCCCGCAACCGCCTGCATACGATCAAGTACGACGATGCGCGGTCTTCCACGGAACGCCTCGTATCCCGCATCGCGGGCGACTGGACGATCGTGAAAGGGCTGCACTTCCGCCCCTCCGTTTCGTACCTCCTGCAGGATTACCGCTACATGTTCATGCGCAAAGCCACGCCGGCCGATGAAATACAGCCTTCCCGCCAGCGCGAAAAAAGCGAGTATACCGACGCGTACCGCCAGCTGATGGTGGACCAGGTATTGCAATACGACTTTTCCCTCCAGAACCTTCACAACTTCACGGTGCTGGGCGGCTTCAACTATACCCGCGAAACCAACAGCCGCGTGAGCATCGGCTCGCAGCGCGCGGCCAGCGACTATATCTACACGATCGACGAACCGTCGATGGTAACCATTAACGGGATACCTACCACCAATGTGACCAATTTCAGCACAGACCTGCTGGAAGACCGCTCCGCGAGCTTCTTCGGGCAGCTGAACTACGACTACGACTCGAAATATATAGTAGGCGCCACTTTGCGGTACGACGGCTTCTCCAACTTTGCGCCCGGCTACAAATACGCGTTTTTCCCGTCCGTGTCCGCAGCATGGAACATCCACCGCGAAAAATTCTGGAACGTAAAACCCGTGAGCGCCCTGAAACTGCGCGCCAGCTGGGGCGGAGCAGGGGATAACAGCCTCAGCATCACCGATACCTACGGCGGCTATTCCTCCGTGGGGTATGCGCTGGGCTCCGGTATCGTGCGCAGCAACTTGAGCAATCCGAACCTCAAATGGGAAAGCACCACCTCTATGGACGTGGCTATCGACGCAGGTTTCTTCGAGAACAGGATCAACCTGACGGTGGACTGGTACAACAAGCTCACGA
>CBINIO010000486.1:0-3626 GCA_966250725.1 uncultured Chitinophaga sp. | reverse complement strand
CGATTGACGTAGGTGCCGTTCTCTTCGGCCATGGTGGTAATCGGCAGCACCAGCACGTTTGGTAAAGGCACGGTGCAGCGCCTGCTCGATCTGGATAATTTTGTGCGGGCGGACCTTGGCGGCAGCCTCGGCGGCATCAAGCTCACCGTGCAGAAATTCTACCGCGCGAACGGCGGCTCCACCCAGCTGAAAGGCGTGGAATCCGATGTAGTGCTGCCTTCACCGTACTACGAAGTTGGGGAGAAACGCGACAAAGACGCCCTCAAATGGGACGTGATACCCAAAGCGAATTACACCACCTGGCGCGATCCCGTGGACGTGGAACCGCTCAAAGCCAAAAGCGCGCAGCGCGTGGCGTCCAACGAAGCGTTCAAAATGATCAACGAAAATATCGCCACCCTTAAAAAGCTGGACGAACAGAAAAGCTACCCGCTCGACCTCACCAGCTACCGGGCCGACATGAAAAAGAACGCCGCCGCTTCCAAACGGTACGATGCCGTGAACGACAAGGTGACGCCGCTGAATATCACCAGCCTGAAAGCGGACCTGGAAAAAATGGCGAACGATACGGTGAAGATCTCCCGTAACAAGGACTGGATCAAGGCGCGTTACAAAGATCCTTATCTCAGCGAGGCCGTGAACGTGATGAACGATCTCATCATGCAAACCGCCTATCCCAAGCTGAAAAATAACTATACCGACGCGAAAGTGCCTGCGGATAAATAGGCGGCTCCGCGAAACGCTATGCGAAAAGGGGGAAAGCGAACGGCTTTCCCCCTTTTTAATGCCCTGCGGCTTTTGAAATATGCTTTTTTGATCCCGGACCGACGCACCGCCCGGGCGGGTCATTTTTTATCCAGCTCGATATCGATTACCTTGCGGGTCTTTTTTGCCTTCATCTTGTCCGGCACATGGGCCAGTATTTCCTTCTTAAAGGCTTCTATTACGGCCTGTTTTATAAAATAGCGGTGGGTGACCAGGCTGATCTCCCTGACGGGCTCAGGGGCCTTAAAAAAGCGCACCATGTTCATTTGTTTGGCGCTCAGGTCCTGGAGGGAAAGCTCGGGGAGGATCGTGTATCCCTCGTTCAGCTCCACCATGCGTTTGAGCGTTTCCACGCTGCCGGTGTTGTATTCCAGGTTTTTGAACTCGCCCATGCTGAACCGGTCGCGGCAGATGTTGAGCACCTGGTTACGCATGCAATGCCCTTCGTTGAGCACCCATATGTCCTTGGTTTCCAGGTCTTCCGGCTGGATCAGCTTTTTGTCCGAGAGTTTATGCGATTTGGCGGTGAATATCACGAAGTTCTCGTAAAAGAGCGGGTGTTCCTCGAGATGCTGGTTGTGCAGCGGGGTGGCCAGCAGTCCGCAGTCCAGCTGTTCCTGCCGCAGCAGCTGTATGATCTGTTCGGTGGAATATTCCCACACTTCCAGCTTTACTTTCGGGTATTTGCGCATAAAGGCGGTGAGCACCCTTGGCAGCAGGTAAGGGGCCAGGGTGGGGATAATGCCGACCTTCAACGTACCCTGCACTTCCTTTTTCTGGTCGGCGATGATCTCGCGGATGCGCGCGTTCTCTTTGAGTATCACCCTTGCCTGCGCTATCACCGCAATGCCGATCTCCGTAGGTACCACGGGCAGCTTGCTCCTGTCGAACATTTTTATGCCCAGCTCGTCCTCCAGCTTCTGGATCTGCATGCTGAGGGTGGGCTGTGTCACGAAACATTTTTCGGCGGCGGTTACAAAGCTCCGGTAGGTGTCCACTGCTACCACGTATTCTAATTGTACGGTAGTCATATTGCTGAATATATAATTGGAATTTATCGCAAGGTAAGACAGTATAGGTAAACCCTATAAAAAAGAATTACGAACGGGTATAAGCCGTTCGTAATTCCGTTTGGGGCGTACAATGGAAAAAGTTAGAATATCCTGTAGCGGTATTTGATCTTGTCTACGTTGAGCGTCAGCTCTTTCATATTGATGGACGCCTGTATCTCTTTCACCGCATCGTCTTTCAGCTTGCGGAACTCGGCCTGTTTGGCCTCCACGACGGATTTTTCGGCGAGGGCGTTGTCCTGCGCGAGGCGCAGCGAGTGGTTCACCTTCGTGTAGTAGGAATCCAGCAGGCTGAAGTATTCGTTGTACAGGTTCTCAAAGCGTTTGGTCTGCAGCACGAGGTCTTCCAGCTGGTTGTTGGCCTCTTTGAGATTGGGATTGTCCCGCAGCAGCACTTCATAATTGATCTTGCCGCCTTTGGTGTACTGCGCTTCCAGCTTCTGGAAGAAATCGATCACCCTGTCTTTTTTGAACGTGATGAAATAGTCGTTCAGCGACTCGGCGATGGTTTTGTTCCCGCGTGCGGGCAGGGGCATTTTCAGTACGTTCGAGGTGAAGGCCAGGTGGTCGTACATATTGTCCTGCAGCAGCGAAAGCTGGTCTTTATTGAAGTTCAGCCCGAACTCGAATTTCTGGTTCGCGTCGTTGAGGGCGGTGTAATAGATCACGTATTTGTTCAGCTCTTTCTCGAATTCCTGCAGGAGCTTGGTATTGATGGCCTTATTGCTTTGGGCCACGCTGTGCAGGAAGTTCATCACCGAGCTGGCGATGGCCAGGGGCGGGGTGAGGGAGGTAAAGCTTTTGAATATGGGGCTGTTGATGATGGATTTGGTGGATTCCACCAGCTTGCTGTTCCTTTCGTTCTTGTCGCCTTTCCCTTTCAGGACGATCTTTTCCACCAGCTCCACCACGCGGTCGCTGAGCGAGAAGCCGAGCTCCTTGCTTTCAGGGTTGTTGAGCGAGGTGATGAATACGTCCAGGTTGCTGGTGGTGGTCCTGGATTTAAGGTCGATTATCTTTTTGTTGAGCAGATAGTAGGTTTCGGATGCCTCGATGAGGTTGTTTTTGATCAGGTCGTATTTGGTGATATTGTCCAGTTCCCGGCCCAGCGAGAGTTGCTCGATGGCTTTGGCGTTCTGTTTATCACTGTCCGCCACCCGCTGAAGGTCTTCCATGATCTTCTTAATGGTAGTGTCCACGGTGCGTATCTGCGGCGGTTTCATTTCCGGCAGCGGTTTTACGATCGTGTCCTGCGCGGCGGCGGTCATCGTCACAAATCCTATCAACAACAGCGGCATCATCCATCTGATTAGCTTGAGCATGCTTAAAAGTCCTTTTTTATGTTAAGAAAACCCTAATGAAAATATAATGCCAAAAAATCCCAAGGAACAAAGATAATAAATTAATCTACTGCATAACCCAAAGGGTTTTATTGCAGCCAACGTATTAAGCATATTTTTATACCTTTGCCGCTCCGATGCGCTGTTATGTACTGAACGACAAAAGATAGCGGCGGGAGGCCCGCATTCCGGGGATCGGCAAAGAACTAAATTTTTTCAACTTGAGTGTAAGGCATCAGGCAGAACTTGCAAGGAAATATATCCGCTATTTTTTTTCGGCGGGCAACCGTCACAGCGTGCATTCGCCTTTCGTATATGCGTTGGTGGAAGAGGTGCTTAATAAAAAGCGGCCGCTTCCGGCATATGCTCCTATCGAAGAATTACGCGCCCGCCTCCTCGAAAGCAAAGAAGTGCTGAATGTGACCGACCTGGGCGCCGGTCGCGGGATCGG